>CAZPJF010000028.1:0-17408 GCA_964586095.1 uncultured Gemmatimonas sp.
CTACCGGGTGCGCGCCGGGACGGCCAACGACGACACCACGCGCCCAGAGGTGACCGGCGGGGCGCTGACCCCGCCGCGCCCGGGCATCGACATCACGACCACGTCGCTGGTCACGGTGGCGGCCGCGCTCGACCCCGACGGCTACGAAGTCGTCATCGCCGGGCCGGACACGGTGCGCGCCACGCTCGGCGTGCAGACGACCCGCCGGTTCTCGCCGCTCCGTCCGGGCACCTACACGGTCACGCTCAATGGCCTCGTCGAGCGGTGCAGCGTGGGCCAGGCGACGCGCCAGGTCGTGGTCAGCGACACCGTGGCCGCGACGATCGTGCCCCTCTCGTTCCAGGTCGTCTGCCGCGACCCCAGCCGCGGCGAGCTGACGGTCGCCGTGGGTCACGCGGGGGCGGACCTCGATCCGTCGATCGTGATCGATGTGCTGGGCGAGGCCAGCGACGCGTCGCTCCCGCCGGCGGAGCGCACCTACACCGCGACCCGTGTCGTGACGCCGAGCGGCCCGAGCACGACCTTCACCAACCTGCGGCCGGGCACGTACGACGTCACACTCGACGACCTCGCGCCCAACTGCACGCTGCAGGGCGCCGCGACGCGCACGGTGAACGTCGTGGCCTCGGGTGACGCGGCGCTCACCTTCGCCGTGACCTGCGTCGGCGAGACCGTGCCGGTCGACTCCACCAAGCCGTTCATCCTGCGCAACCGCTGGTCGCCGGCCGCGGCCCCCGCCGGCGCGACGGTGCTGCTCGTGCCCGAGCTCGACCTCACGGCGCGCCCGGGGGCCAACGTGGTCGGCATCCAGGGGGACTTCTTCTATGATCCCGCGGTCCTGCGCTACGACTCGACCAACGTGCAGCGTCTCCCGCAGCTGACCGTCAACGGGAACGTGCCCGGCCGGATCTCGGTCCTCGCCGCATCGACCACGGCGCGCACCGGTGTCGTCCGGCTGCTCGAGTTCGCCTTCACGGTGATCGGGACGTCGGGTCAGGCGGTCGCGTCCAACACGCTGAACTTCCGCGCGAGCGCCCGTGTGGGCGGCACGACGGTGTCGTTCGCCGACTCCGTCCGCGTGGAGGAGGACACGTTCACGGTGGGCAGCGGCGCCGGCGTCAACGCGCCGCCCACGGCGGAGGCGGGCGGGCCGTACGCCGGCACCGCGGGCGCGCCCGTCGCGCTCTCGGCCGCCGGCTCGTCCGACGCCGACGGCACGATCGCCAGCTACGCCTGGGCCTTCGGCGACGGCACCACCGGCACCGGCGTGAGCGTCGCGAAGACCTACACCGCGGCCGGCACCTACACGGTCACGCTCACGGTCACCGACGACGACGGCGCGACCGCGACGGACCAGGCCACGGTCACGATCGCGTCGTCGGGCGGCGGCAACACGCCGCCGGTCGCCGAGGCGAACGGCCCGTACACGACGACGGCGGGCGTGCCGGTCACGCTGTCGGCGGCGGGCTCGAGCGACCCCGGCGGCAGCATCGTCTCCTACAGCTGGGCGCTCGGGGACGGCCGCACGGCGACCGGCGCCTCGCCGTCGGTGACGTACGCGACGGCGGGCACGTACACCGTCACGCTCACCGTGACCGACAACGGCGGCCTGAGCGACACCGACCAGGCGACCGTGACGGTGAACGCGGGCGGCGGCGGGGGCAGCGGCAACGTGACGTGGAACAGCGCGTTCGGTGCGTACGACGCCGGCAACAACTGGGTCCCCCTCACGCTCTCGATCAACCTCGCGACGAACGTGAGCGAGACGCCGGGGAGCGAGGCGGTGCGCACCTTCGTGGTCGACTCGCTCAAGTGGGATCCCGCGCGATTCCAGCTCGTGTCGATCAACCTCGGCCCGGGCATCACGGCGAGCGTCGACCAGGCGAACGTCGCGTCAGGCCGCGTCAGCTTCGCCGGGTCCGTGGCGACGGCGAACCAGGCGGGCGACGCCTTCGGCGTGCTGACCTTCGCGACGATCCGCCTGCGCCCGATCGGAGCGAGCGGGAGCACCTCCAGCACGCAGACCTTCCTCGGCCCGATCCAGGGACCGGCGAGCACGAACTTCTTCGTCTACAACCCGCGCCTCACGATCGTGGAGGGCTCGTTCACCCGTCCGTGACCCGGTGACGCGACGGGGACGACGCTGATACACGCGCACCGTTGCCACGTGATTCGGCGAGCCGAGCTTCGACCCGCTCCGCATCCCGCGCGAGCGTCGCGCCTCGCGGCGCGGCAGCCAACCCCGGTCGGCCCCACACCCCTTTGGAGGTCACGATGGCAGTTTCCCTGCGGCCCACGCTGCGCCCTCGGCGCGTCGTCTCGGCCCTCACCGCGCTCGCCGCGGTGGTCACCGCGGCGTGCAGCACCGACACGCCGCCCGCTCCGGTCCTCCCGGAGAACCCGATCGTCACGCAGTTCAAGCCGCTCGCGTTCGTCGCCGACGTGAACACGCGCACCGGCCAGGTGCGGATCACCGCGCCGACGGCGAGCACGGCCGACGCGCCCTCGCTCTCGCTCGACGGTCGTGAAGGGCCGGCGCTCTCGCTCCTCGGCGGCGAGGCCGTGCGCATCGTCCCGATCGCCAACTCGTACGTCGCGTCGCTCCCCGGCGCGTTCGAGCCGAACCGGATCCGCGTGACGTTCGACGTGCTCATCGAGAACAAGCTCCCCGGGATCAGCTTCATCACGCCGACCTGGCCGGTCGCCCCGGCCCCGGGCGTGACGCTCTTCCCGCTCGACTACGTGGTGACGACGACCCCCGGCGGCGTGACCGGCGGGGACGGCAACGAAGTGATCATCGAGGCGCCGTCGCGCGGCCAGGTGTGGCCCTCGATCGACTGGAACGGCACCGGTGCCCCCGGCTCCGGCGCGCCCTACTCGTTCTTCAACGACGCCGACTGCTCGCTCGCGGTGTCGAACGACTGCTTCCGCTGGGAGGCGTTCGACCCGACGATCCTGCCGCTCTCGACGTCGAGCGTGCGCACGATCGGCTTCGACATCGACGCCTCGGTGGGCCAGTTCCGCGTCCGCATGATCGCGGCCGCCGACCTCGCCGCCGCCGGCCCGATCACCCCCGGCACGGTGCAGGGTGTGGTGAGCTCGCCGGTCCGCGGCCCGATCGAGAACGCGACGGTGAGCGTGAGCGGCAACGGCTCCGACGCCACCGATGCCACCGGCGCCTATGCGGTGACGGGCGTCAACCCCGGCACGCGCACGGTGTCGGTCTCCAACCTCCCCGCCGGCTGCAGCCCGGTCGCCGACCAGTCGGTCTCGGTGACGTCGGGTGGCACGACGACGGTGAACTTCTCGGTGACCTGCACGGGCCTGCCGGGCGTGATCGGCGGCATCGTGCGCCGGTCCAACGACAGCTCGCCGCTCGCGAACGTGACCGTGACCGCCTCGGGCGGCGGGTCTGACGTGACCGACGCCGCGGGCGCCTACTCGATCGCCGGCGTCGCCGCGGGCGCGGGCACGCTCACGATCTCGGGCACGCTCCCGGCCGAGTGCTCGCCGTTCGCCGGCGAGGCGTACACGCTGCCGAGCGCGGGCGCGATCACCGAGGACCTCACGGTGACCTGCGCGGCCCCGCCGCAGCCGGGCTACCAGTACAACACCACGTGGACGGCGCTGCCGAGCGGGCAGATCCAGCTCGACCTCCGCGTCGACATGCGCACGTTCGACCGCGCGGACATCACCAACGTGACCACCGCCGGCGCGCTCGGCGGCACCGGTGACCCGATCGTCGGCATCCAGCTCTCGTTCACCTACGACGCGACCCGCCTCACGTTCGTCGAGGAGCAGACCGCGCTCATGGGCGCGCCGCGCATCTCGAGCGGCCCGACCGTCAACGGCGGCACGCCGGGCGTCGTCTCGCTGCTCACCGGCACCGTGGGCACGACCTTCTTCACCGGCAACGTCGGTGTGGTGCGGCTCATCTTCGACCGCGTCCCGGGCGCGACCGGCACGGTCGGCACGACCACGACCTTCCAGGCGGCGAGCAGCCGCTCGGGCGGCAGCAACCTCTCGATCCTCGCGAACCTCGTGAACACCGAGGGGACGTTCGTCCTCCCGTAACCCGCTGAGGCTCCCGGCCGGGAGCGGGTGCCGCACCATCCGGTGCGCCACCCCTCCCGGCAAGGACCTCCCACCCGGAGTCCATCTCTCATGATCCGTTCCCGTTCCTTCACGCTGCTGGCGGCCGCCGCGCTCGGGCTCTCGGCCTGCGCCGACGACCCGTCGGTGGCGGGGCCGCGCGTGACGAGCGACGTCGCGATGTCGCTCGAGCTCTCGTCGGCCAACCTCACGTCGGGCCGCGTCGGCGTGGCCGTGCGCCTCGACGCGCCGATCACCACGGTGGCCGGCGTCCAGGGCCGCCTCAAGTTCGACCCCACGCGCCTCGCATACGTCGGCCAGTCGGAGGCCGACGGCACCGCGATCGTCGGCGCGCACCACGCCGGCGAGGGCGAGTTGCGCCTCACGTCGTACGACCTCGACGGCCTCCAGGGCCGCGTCGCGAACCTCGTGTTCGAGGTGCGCGGCGCCGGCTACGCCTCGACGCTCCGCTACGAGCACCACAAGGCCTCGCGCTACGACCGCGGCCTGCAGCCGGTCGCGGTGAAGGTCCTGCAGACGGCCGTCGACGCGCGCGTGCCGGTCGCGCGCGACGCCCGCCACCGCACCCTCGCCGACTGGAAGGCGACGCTGACCGCCGCGGGCAAGGCGCCGTCGCTCTCGCTGCGCCCGGGCGACCTCGGCACGCTCAACCTGCAGTTCGGCGACATCAACTACGACGGCGCGATCGGCCTCGACGACTACCTCGGCATCGCCTTCGCGGCGGTCGGCCTCGACGAGATCATCGTCGGCACCGACGGCCCCGCGCGCGACGTCGACCTCGTGGTCGCCGGCAACGTCTTCCCGAACAACGGCACCACGGGTGCGCCGGCCTGCGGCACCAACGTCGACGGGTCGCGCGTGCTCGATCTCGATGACTACCTCGCGGTGGCCTTCTTCGCGGTGGGCCTGCAGACCGAGCCCTGCATCGGCCAGGTGATCCCCGGCCGCAGCGCGGCACCGACGCTCCGCGACACGCTGTCGGGCAGCGAGCTCCTCGTCACGACCGGCGTGCTCACGCTCACCAACGACCGCGTGTGGCAGCTCGACGGCCAGCTCCGCATCCAGGACGGCGCGGACCTCGTGATCCAGCCGGGTACGCGGATCGAGGGGAACTCGAACGTGACCGCGGCGGCCGTGTTCGTCGAGCGCGGCGGGCAGATCTTCGCCAACGGCACGCCCTACCGGCCGATCGTCTTCACCTGCACCGCCGCGGTCAAGACCAAGGCGTGCTGGGGCGGCGTGTTCATCGCCGGCCGCGGCACCGTCAACAACGGCGACGCCACCCTCGGCCCCTCGCCCGACGGCGGCTGCAACCAGCGCGGCGGCGAGGGCGGCGGCCCGCTCTACGGCGGCTGCAACCCCAACGACAACTCGGGCTCGCTCAGCTACGCCGTCATCGAGTACGCCGGCTTCCTCCTCTCGGCGAACAACGAGCTCAACTGCCTCACCATGGCGGCGCTGGGCTCCGCGACCGACATCCACCACGTGCAGTGCCACGGCGGCTCGGATGACGGCTTCGAGTTCTTCGGCGGCAACCTCTCCACGCACCACCTCGTGGCCACCGGCAACGACGACGACGGCTTCGACGTCTCGTTCGGCGTCACCGGCGACCACCAGTTCGTGATCATCCAGGCCGATGCCGGGGCGTCGAACAACGACTCCAAGGCGATCGAGGCCGACGGCTACGAGCCCTACGCCACCGGGGACTCGGCGAACTTCACGCGCCTCCCGCGCACCTCGCCGCGCCTCTGGAACTTCACGATCGTCGGCAACCTCGCGCTGCGCACGCAGAACTCGGCGGTGCACCTCCGCCGCGGCTCGGGGCTCAAGCTCTACAACTCGGTGATCGCGGGCTACGAGATCGGCGTCGACATCGATGACCGCCTCACCTGCCAGAACGGCTATGGCGACGGCAACGTCGAGATCCGCAACGTCACCTTCATCGAGGTGCCCAACCTCGGCCAGAACGACACCGGCGACCCGGTGGGCTGCGCGGCCGTGGCGGGGAGCACCACCGAGGCGGAGGAGGAGTTCGTCCGCGAGGGCACGCGCGCCAATGTCGAGATCGTCGGCACCGGCCTCGGCTCGGTGGTCGGCACCTACTTCAACGACGCGTACAACACCAACCTGCCCGACTGGCGCATGCGGACCGACATCCTCGGCAACCCGCTGATCGGCAACACGCTCACCGTGCCCGCGGGCGTCGTGCAGACCAACTACCGTGGTGCGGTCGCCGCCGGACTGGGCGGCAACATCCCGTGGTACGCGGGCTGGACGCGCCCCTTCCAGACGGCCACGGCCCCGTGAGCCGATGAACCGGAGTTGACCTGATGGCGTCACCCCGACGGGTCGCCGCCCGATGGTCCCTGATCGCCGCCGTGCGCTCCTGCACGGCGGCGGTCATGCCGTGCCTGCGTCCCCGTCGTGCCCGCGGGACGCTGCTCGCCCTGTCCGTCGCGGTCGCGTGCACCGACCAGGCCCCGCCCGGTCCGCCCTACCTCGCGATCGTCAGCAACCTGTACACCCTTGGCGGCGCCACCGCGCCCGCGGTGCTCACGTACCGCGTCCGCGAGACGGCCGGCGCGTATCCCGTCGAACGGACGCTCCGCGTCGCGCCGCGGGACACCGTGATCCTCGCACTCCCGGCCTCCACGTACCAGGTGGACGTCGAGGGCCTGCCCACCCGCTGCCTCGTGAGCAACGGCACCGCGCGCGGCATCGTGCTCACCGCGGAGGACAACACCGGCATCGTCCGCTACTCGATCCAGTGCCGCGGCATCGTGAGCGTGGCCGTCGTCGCCGACGGGCCGCAGCTCGACTCCAGCTACGTCTACCGCGTCCGCCACGGCGACGGCACCGAGTGGACGGGACTCGTCGCCGCGAACGACACGGCGACGCTCAGTGACGCCGGCGGCGGCGACTACAACGTCCGGCTCGGCGGCGTCGCGGCCAACTGCGTGGTGATGAGCGCCGGGGGTGCCGAGCAGCGCGTCGAGGTGAGCGCGACCGGCGGCGTGATCGTCGTGTTCCGCGTGTCGTGCTCCGACCTCGCGCGCCGCCCGCAGCTCCTCTCCCTCGTCGGCGGGTTCGACAAGGGGATGAGCGTCTTCACGTTCCGCGTCTGGGATCCCGACGCCGACCTCGACGGCTACACCTGGGACCTCACCGACTGCCGCGGCACGAGCGTGCTGCCCGACCAGCGCAGGCGCGTGCGGCGCGGACTGCGCGACGGGCGCGGCGCGCTCAGCGACACGCTCACCGTCGTGGGTGCCTACGACCTCGGCCTCGCCGGCGAACTGTTCCGCGATGCCTGCACCGAGATCCGCGTGTTCGACGTGCGCGGCAACTCGAGCGTGATCCTGTCGCACCGGCTCGGCAGCGGCGGCGGCCTCCCGCCCGCGGTCCGCTTCTTCAACGCGACGCTCGAGGGCACGAGCCGCGTCACCAGCCTGCTCCTCGCGAGCGATCCCGAGAACGACATCGTGGGCCACTTCGTGCTCGTCCGCCTGCGCGACGGCGTCCTCGGACCGCCGGATGGGCGCGCCGACCTCGGCAGCCTCGACGCCGCCGGCTACCTCGGGCTCGACGTCGCCCCGATCCCCACCACCGGCCGCGTGCGCTGGGACGACGTCCTCGCCGTCATCGTCGGCGTGATCGACGCGCGCGGCAATGCCATCAGGGTCGAGGATGTCGACATCTTCCGGTAGGCACCGCGCGCACGGCGGGCTCCTCGCACGGCGCGGGCACCCGGCGCGCGGCCTGCTCGTTGTGCTGACCGCGCTGGCCGCACTCGCGACGGCCTGCGGCGGCGACGATCCGGTGCGTCCGCCGGCCGAGGCGCCCTGCGATGGAGTGACGCAGCCGGTCCTCTCGCTCGCGCGCTACGAGGCGCGCATCCTCGATGCAGAGGCCGCGCATTGCACCGTGCTCGCCGGCGCCGGGGCGGAGTACCTCGTGATGCCGCAGCTCACCGGCGAGGCGCTGCCGTACGGCGGCTACGGGTACCGCATCGGGGACCCCAGCGCCGCCCCGATCATCGCGAGCGCGCTCGCGCACGACGCAGCGGCCGGCGGATCGGGGGCGCGGCCGGCGGTGCCCGCGCCGGGGGTGGCCGACCTCGGTGACGCGCAGGAGCGGCTCGACGCCGGACTCCGGCAGCGTGAGGCCGCGATGCCCGCGCGCGCGCGCCCGCTCGCGCGGGCGCCGTCCGACCGGCCGGCCGCGTTCGATACCCTGCGCACGTTCAGCGTGCTCAACACGCTGGCCGCGACGCCGACCTTCGCCCCGGTGCACGCGCGCCTGGCCTTCGCCGGGGCGCAGGTGCTGCTGTATGTGGACACCGTGGCGTCCGCGTCGCTGTCCGCCGGCGAGCTCGCGTCGATGGGCGCGCTCTACGACACGCTCCTCACGCCGGCGGCCCTCGGCGCGTTCGGCCCCACCTCGGACCTCGACGCCAACGGCCGCCTCGTGTTCCTGATCACGCCGGTGGTGAACGCGCTCGTCACCGCGCAGGAGTGCGCGACGAGCGGCTTCGTGCGCGGGTTCTTCTATGGGCACGACCTCGCGAGCGACGCGGTGACCTCGAACCGCGGTGAGATCATCTACGGCTACGTGCCCGATCCGGGCGGGCGCTGGAGTTGCGCGCACACCGCCGCATCCGTCGAGGCGAACCTGCCGCCGACCTTCATCCACGAGCTCCAGCATCTCATCTCGTACGGCGCCCATGTGGTGGCGCGCGGCGGGGCGAGCGAGGTGCCGTGGCTCAACGAGGGGCTGAGCCACGTGGCGGAGGAACTCGGTTCGCGGCTCTGGGAGGCCCGCTTCCCCGCCCCGGCCGGGCGCACCGACCCGTCTCAGCTCTTCCCCGACGCCGCGGGTCCGTACATCACGCCCAACCTGCTCTCTTCGTGGCGATTCCTCGCGACGAGCGGCGCGTATTCGCTCTCCAGTTGCGCGCCGGCCTCCTTCTGCACGCAGAGCGAACGCGGCGGGACCTGGCTCTTCCTGCGCTGGCTCGCCGACCAGGAGGGGGACGGGATCCTGCGGCAGCTCGTGCAGTCCGCGCTCACGGGACGGGCGAACCTCGAGGCGGCGGCCGGCGCGTCGACGGCCGCGCTCCTCGGCGACTTCGCGGTCGCGGTCAGCGCCGACAGCCTCGAAGGCACGGCGCGCACGGCCGTGGACGCGCGGTTCCAGTTCGCGGATCGCCAGCTGCGCCTCATCTATAGGAGGCTCTTCGAGTCGTACGGCATCGCCGGCGGCATCACCCGGCCCTTCCCGGTCGCGCCCATCGAGCTCGCGGCCGGCGCGACGCGCACCGGGACGATGCGCCCCGGCACGTTCGCGACGTACCGGCTGGTGACGCCGGAGGGGCGTGGCAGCGTCGCGCTGCGGTTCGCCGTGCCGGACGGTTCAGCGTTCACGGCGGCCGCGGGCGCCCAGGTCTCCCTGTTCAGGGTCCGCTAGACAGGACCGTGGGTGCGATCGGCGTCGCCCGTCTCGACACTGGCAACTATCTGGACAACGGCGCCTCGGGATCGGACCCTGTCGAGCGAATTGCGTAACGGTGTGCGCCGTCCGGTCGTCCTGTGGGTGCGCAATCCGCGCCGCCGCGGCACGGATGCCCCACACGCAAGGCCATGGCAAGCTCCCTCCTGCTGCTCGGCGGCGCCTCCGCTGCCGCGATCGCCGTTGCTGCCGTCACGTGGCGCAATCGCGCCCTTGCGCGCGAACTGCGCTCGACACGCGAGCGACTCGCGCGCGTCGAGGCCCGGGACCGGTCCGTCGCCGCGGCCGGACAGGTGCTCGACGCGATGCCGATGCCGGACGACTGGATCGCGATCTCCGCGCGCACGGCGCTCGACGCGCTCTGGGACTGGGACGTCGTCGCCGAGCGCATGCGGTTCTCCGCGCGGTGGCGCGAGCTCGTCGGCCTCGTCCCGGCGGAGGTGGATCGCTCGCCGGAGGAATGGTGGAGCCGCGTGCACCCGTCGGACCGCACCCAGCTGCAGGTCGACATCGCGGCGCAGCTCGCGAGCGGCCACCACCGGTTCGCGGTGGAGCACCGCGTGCGGCACGAGGACGGGCGGTGGCTCACGCTCCAGTGGGCCGGCGTCATCCGGCGCGACGATGCCGGGCGCGCCACGCGCGTCACGGGCTCGGTGCGCGACCTCACGCAGCAGCGCAGCCTCGAGGAGCGGCAGCGGCGCGAATCGCTCTACGACGCGCTCACCGGCCTCCCCAACCGCCAGCTCGCGATCGACCTGCTCCGCCGCGCGATCAAGCGCACGCGGCGCCAGGGCGAGCGCCGCTTCGCCGCGCTCCTCGTCGACCTCGACCGGTTCAACCTCCTCAACGATTCGCTCGGGCACGGCGCGGGCGACGAGCTCCTCAAGCTGGTGGCGCAGCGCCTCGCCACCGCCGTCCGTCCCGGCGACGTCGTCGCGCGGCTCGGCGGCGACGAGTTCCTGCTCCTGCTCGACGAGATCACCAGCCTGCCCGACGCCGAGAGCGTGGCGGACCGCGTGAAGCTCGTCCTGGCCGAGCCGCTCGCGACCTTCGCGCAGCAGGTCGTGGTCACCGCGAGCATCGGCATCGTGCTCCACGACCCCACGCTCGAGCAGCCCACCGACTACCTGCGCGACGCCGAGCTCGCGATGCATGGCGCCAAGCGCGCCGGCCGCGCGCGGCACCATGTGTTCACCACCGAGCTGCGGGACGGCGTCCGGCACCGCGTCTCGGTGGAGCAGGACCTCCGCGGCGCGATCGAGCGCGACGAGGTCTTCCTCCTCTACCAGCCGGTCTGGGACATGCGCGGCGCGGACGAGCGCCTGCTCGGATTCGAGGCGCTGCTGCGCTGGCGGCATCCCAAGCGCGGGATCCTCGGTGCGGGCGAGTTCGTGCCGATCGCGGAGGAGAGCGAGCTCATCGTGACCATGGGGTCGTGGGCGATGCACCGCGCCTGCCGCGAACTCGTCGAGCTCGCCCCCAACGACCGCGGCGCGCCGTGGGTGAGCGTGAACGTCGCCGCGCGACAGCTCGCCGACCGCCACCTCGTCGGCACCGTCGACGAGGTGCTGCACGCGACGGGCCTCGACCCCGCGCGGCTCAAGCTCGAGGTCACCGAGAACGTGATCCTCCACGACGAGGAGTCGGCGCGCGCCGCGCTCGAGACGCTGCGCGCCCTCGGCGTGCGCAGCCTGATGGACGACTTCGGCACCGGCCACGCCTCGCTCAGCTACCTGCACCGCCTCCCCATCGGCACCCTCAAGATCGACCGCTACTTCGTGGGGCGCATGGACGTGAGCCCGGAGTGCCTCGAGATCGTCCGCTCCATCATCACGCTCGCCCGCAGCCTCGGGATGGAGGTCGTCGCCGAGGGCGTGGAGCAGGAGGCGCAGCTCGCCCAGCTGCGCGACCTCGGCTGCGCGGCCGTGCAGGGCTTCCTGCTGGCGCGGCCGCTGCACGCGGAGGAGGCGCTCACGCTCGTGAGCGCGCTCGAGCGCACCGGCGGCGCGCACGCGCGCACCATCGTGAAGGACCTCGGGCTCGCCGGCGGCCACCGGCACAGCATCGAGCTCGCCTCCGGCGAGGTCGCGGCGGCCTGAGGCCGCGCGGGGCGCGGCGCGGTCCTCGCGCGGGCGCCCTCCGCGCGGGTGGCACCGGCGCGCGCCCCGCACCCGTCAGCGCATGGTCCAGCCCGTCAGCAGGCTCACCCGCGTCCCGCTCCGCGACGGCACCACCGCGAGGGTGATGGGGATCGTGATCGCCGGCTGACGGATCGTGGTGCCGAGCGCGATCGCGAGCGCGCTGCCGGCCGGGGTGATGTTGGGCCCCACGCCGAACTCCGTGCCCCCGGTGGTGCGCAGTCCGACGATCCAGCTCACGCTCGGCAGGAAGACGCCCTGGTCGAGTCCGCCCACCAGGAGCACGAGCTCGGTCACCGGCGCGACCCCCTCGCCGGCCCCCATGAACTGCCGCTCGAACTGCCAGCCGAACTGCGAGATCATGCCGCCGACCTCGATCTGCTGTTCCGCGAGGCGCGCCCGCACGCCGCTCGAGAGCGCCGTGATGCCCACGCGGGGCCCGTCAAGCTCGATGCGCGAGCTGCGCACGGGGTCAGGGATGCGGGGCAGGAACTGCGCGGCGGCGGCCAGCGGGAGGACGCTGAGCAGCAGCGCCGCGACGACGGTGCGTCGGGCCGCGGACCGGGCGCGGCCGGGGATCGAACGGGTCAGGCGCGAGGCGGGCATGGCGGGCTCCAGTGGATGTGAGGGTCCGCTCCTGCGGGCGGACGCCCTCACGATCGCCGGGCCCACCCACGCCCCCCATCCGTCGCGCGACGCAGCGGGTGACTACGTCATGAGGACCGCCCGGCTACGTCGTTCGGCGGATGCTCGCCGGGCGCGCGGGACTTGACCCTGAGGGCGTCGACGGTCCTCCACGCGGTGGAGCGGCCCTCGGCGGTCCGCGGGGTCGTCCCGCAGGCCGACCCCACTCGCCGGAGCAGACCATGTCGCCCCAGATCACGCGCCCCGCCGCCCTCCTCGCCCTCGCGATCCTCGCCGCCTGCGACGACGCCGACCTCACCCGTCCGGAGGCCGTCGCGAGCGCGCTCGTGGGCGCGGTGGCCTCGCGCCAGACCGAGACGAACCCGACGAGCGGCCCCTGGGCGCGCATCATCGAAGGGGCGACCGGCCCCGGCTCGCTGTACGCGCTGTACATCCCGGCCGACTGGAACGGCGACGCGGTCTACTACGCGCACGGATTCCGCGATGCCGCCTCGCCGGTGGACCTGCGCGACCAGGATGCGCTCTTCGCCGTGCGCGACGCGCTCGGCGCCGCCGGGTACGCCGTGGCCTACTCCAGCTACTCGGCCAACGGCTTCGTCGTGAAGGATGGCGCGCAGCGCACCCACCAGCTCCGCGGGCTCCTCAGCGCGGCCCTCGGCGCCCTCCCGCGCCGCAGCTTCGCCGTGGGCCACTCGCTCGGCGGCGGGATCGCGCTCGACCTCGTGCAACGCTTCCCGGGGCAGTACGACGGCGCGCTCCTCCTCTGCGGCATGGTCGGCGGCTCGCGCGTGCAGACGCAGTACCTTGGCCACGTCCGGGCGCTGGCGGACGTCTACTTCCCGGGCCGCTTCCCGGGCAACGCGATCGACGTGCCCGACGGCACGGTGATCACGTTGCCGCAGGTCGTGGGCGCGGTGCAGTCGAACCCGGCCGGGCTCTTCGCGATCGCGAGCTCGGAGCAGGCGCCGCTCCCGTACGTCCCCGTCGGCGCGCCCACCGACCCCACGAGCATCGCGTTCCAGACCATGGTCGGCTCGCTCTTCGGCGCACTGTCGTTCCACGCCCGCGGGATCGACAACGTGGTGGAACTCGTGCACGGCAAGAGCCCCTTCGGCAACGACCGCACGGTCTACTCGCTCGGCACCTCGCCGGTGCTGCCGGCCCCGGTGCTCTCGCCACTCCTCGCGTTCGCGAACGCCAACGTGGCGCGGTACCGGCTCGACCCCTCGGCGGCGAACTACCTGGACCGCTACTTCACGCCGAGCGGCCAGCTCATGATCCCGGTGGTGACGGTGCACAACGCGTGGGATCCCGCGGTGCCCGCGTTCCACGAGCAGGCGCTGGCCGCGGCGGCGGCGAGCGCCGGCGCATCGGCGAACCTCGTGCAGCGCATCCTCCCGAGCTTCGGCCACTGCGCGATCCCCACGGGCACCGTGGTGCAGTCATTCCAGGACCTCGCCGGCTGGGTCGCCTCGGGCACGCGCCCGGCGAACTGAGCCGGCGTGCCGGGAGCGGAACGAGCGAGGGGCGCCGCGCATCCGCGCGGCGCCCCTCCCGCCACCCGCAGTGCCCGCTGTGCCCTCCGGGCGCCGCCGTCTGCCATCTGCCGTCTGCCATCTGCCATCTGCCGTCTGCCATCTGCCCTTCTACAGCCTCCGCTGCTCCCGCATCCGCTCCGTGAGTTCGCGCCGCCCCGTGATCCCGAGCTTCTTGTAGAGGTTCTGCAGGTGCGTGCCCACGGTGCGGTCCGAGATCCCGAGTTCCGCGCCGATCTCCTTGTTGGACTTGCCGCGCGCGGCGAGGCGCGCCACGGCGAGCTCGCTCGGCGTGAGCGTGCCGAACGGATCGCCGGGAGGCGCCGGCGGCGGCGGGGGCTTCCATCCGTTCTGCTTGAGCGTGCGCCGCACCTCCTCGAGCGCGAGCCGCGCGCCGAGGCGTTCGAAGGTCGCGTGGACTCGCAGCAGTTCACGGCGCGCCCCGTCGCCGTCGCCGGCGGCGAGCAGGGCGTCCACCAGTTTGCGGCGCAACCGCGCGGCATGCTCGACCATCGGGATCGCGTCGAGCGCATCGACCGCGCGCTGCAGCTGCGCGACCGCCCCGGCGCGATCGTCGGCGAGCATCATCTTCAGCGCATCGCACGCGTCGGCCCACGCGAGGCCGAGGGGGTGGCCGAGGCGCAGCGAGGTCTCGCGGAGGCGCTGGCCATAGCGCACCGAGCGCTCCCAGTCGCGCGTCCAGAGCGAGGCTTCCGCGGCGACGGGCACCAGCCGATGCATCGCCCAGGCGGTGTAGCCCGTGCGGTCGGCCAGCTGCAGCCCCGCCTCCGCGACGGCGAGGGCCTGCGGATACTGCGCCTGGTCGAGGTGCCAGTAGGCGCGCGCGACGTGCGCGGGCACCACCGTATGCAGGCTCACCGGCTCCCCGCTCGCGGCGCGGTCGGCCCCGGATGTGGCCCACGCCTCGTCCGCGTGCGCCTTGCCGAGCTCGAACTCGCCCCGCCCGCAGCGGATGAGCGAGGACCAGACGAGCAGCCGCGGCAGGAGCGCCCGCTGGCCGAACGCGCGCGCATCGATGAGCGTGCGGTCGACCAGGGCGAGCGCCTCGCTCCACTCCCCGATCACCGAGCGGTACTCGATCTCCACCTCGGCGGTCCAGAGCCGGAGCAGCGGCGACCGGAGCTCGCGGGCGATGGCCCACGCGCCATCGAGCGCGGTCCAGCACCCCGCGGAGTCGCCGTTGAGGCCCGCCTGGATGGCGAGCGCCCACTGCGCGGCCCACTCCGAGTGCCGCTCGCCGGCGGCGCGCGCGAGCTCGAGCGCGCGCTCCCCGTGCGTGCGCGCGTCGCTGCTGGGGCCGCGCCAGATCGCGAGCATCTGGAGGGCGTGGTGGACGCGGCCGAGCAGCGCGGGATCGCCCACGCGGGTCGCGACCTCGAGCGCCTCGTGCAGGTCGGCCGCCGCCTCCTCGCCCCGCCCCACCTCGAGGTAGCTCGTGCTGCGCGCCAGCCGCAGGCTGGCCGCGAGCGTCTCGTCGCCGGCGCGGCGCGCGGCATCGAGGCCGCGGTCGTGGTGGCGCAGCGCGTCGTTCGCGTCGCCCAGGCGGAGCGCCGCGATCCCGAGCTGGCGTTCGAGGCGCGCGATGCGCCGGTGGTCGCCGGCCGGCAGCGCCCGCGCGAGCGCGTCGGCCCAGAGCCCCGCCGCGCCGGCATAGTCGCCCAGCCGGTGCCGCGCCTTGGCGAGCAGGTCGAGGATCGTCTCGCGCGTGGCCTCGTCATCCCCGCGCTCCGCGATCGTGAGCGCGGCCTTCAGCGACTCCACCGCCTCGCGGTTCGCACCGCGCGCGAGCGCGTGCTGGCCCGCCGTCGCGAGGTAGCGGAGCGCGCGCTCCGACTGCGCCGGCGCGCCCGCGCGCAGGAAGTGCACGGCGAGCTGGTCGGCGTGCGCCATCGCCTCGTCGCCGAAGAGGCGCTCCATCGCGTCGGCGATGATGCCATGCAGCTCGCGCACCCGCACGCGCGAGAGCTCGGCGTAGAGCACCTCCTGCAGCAGGGGGTGCGTGAAGGCGTACGAGACGCCGTCCGTCCCCTCGACCTCCTCGAAGATCCGCTCCTTGAGCAGCCCCTCGATCGCGGCGAGCAGCGCGGCGCGGTCGCCGGGCACCACCGCCTCGAGCAGCGCGTGCGGCACCTGCGTGCCGACCACCGCGGCCGCGATCACCACGTCCTGGGCGATGTCCGACAGGCGGTCGTACCGGGCGCGGAGCGCGTCCCGGATGCTGTGCGGGAGCTCGAGGCGCTCGGTCTCCCACCCCGTCCAGCGGTCCCCGACCTTCTGCAGCCGCCCGCTCGCCACCAGCGCCTTCAGCGTCTCCTCGACGAAGAACGGGTTCCCGCGCGTGCGGTCGTGCAGCATCGCGACGAACTCCTCCAGCTGGCTCGCCGCCACGCCGAACTGCCGCTCGAGCAGCTCCGCGGTCTCCTCGCGCGAGAGCGGCGGGAGCACGTGGCGCTTCAGCGCCCCGAGCGAGAGCAGCGACCGCTCGGTCTTGCCCAGCATCGGGTTGCTGTCGCGCTGCACGTCGTTGTAGGTGCAGAGCAGCAGGATCCGGTGCTCCGCGGCGCTGCGCCCCACGAAGTGCAGCAGCTCGAACGAGGACGGGTCCGCCCACTGCAGGTTCTCGAGCACCACGAGCGTGGGCTGCTTCTGGCTCATCCGCTGCAGCAGCTGCCCGAAGGCGTCGTGCAGACGCGGCTTGAGGTCCGCGGCGTCCGCGAGCCGCGCCGGCGCCGCCCCCTCCGGTCGCAGCACGGGGAACAGCAGCGACAGCTCCTGCACCGCGCCCCGCGAGAGCGTCTGCAGCGCCGCCGGCGGCAACGCGCGCAGGATCGGCACGAAGGCGTCGGCGAAGAGCGCGTACGGGATGCCGCTCTCGACCGGGAAG
Organism: uncultured Gemmatimonas sp.; assembly: GCA_964586095.1. Lineage (GTDB taxonomy): Bacteria > Gemmatimonadota > Gemmatimonadetes > Gemmatimonadales > Gemmatimonadaceae > Pseudogemmatithrix. The sequence continues at coordinate 16,845 of CAZPJF010000028.1, forward strand.
GCGCGCCCCACCGCCGTCGCGAAGCCGCGCCCCACCGCGACCTCCTGCGCCGCCGCGGTGAGGCGCGTCTTCCCCACGCCCCCCTCCCCGGCGACCATGTGCATGCTCCCCCGCCCGGCCGCCGCCGCGTCCAGCGCCTCCGAGAGGAGCGCGAGCTCCTGTCGCCGCCCGACCAGCGGCGCGGCCTCCCTCACCAACGCAGCCCCAGCGCGTCGCGGAACTCCGCCGCGTGCGGATACCGGTCCGGCGGCTCCTTCGCCATCGCCCGGTCCAGCACCTGGGCCACGCCCACCGGCACCTCGCCGCGCACATGGCTCGCCAGCACCGGCGTCTCGGTGAAGTGCGCGACCATGAGGCGCGCCCCCTTGTATTCCGCGAAGGGCGCCTTGCCGGTGAGCATCTCGTAGCCGAGCATCGCGAGCGAGTACACGTCGGCGCGCGTATCGACCGGGTCGTCCCCGATGAACTGCTCGGGCGCCATGTAGAGCGGCGTCCCCACCGCGAAGCCGTGCTGCGTGAGCCGGCCGGCGCTCATCGCCATCGAGCGCCGCATCTCGCCCAACC
>CAZPJF010000029.1:0-17300 GCA_964586095.1 uncultured Gemmatimonas sp.
CCCGATCCCGATCGCCGGGAAGAGCACCCAGGGGAACCCCGGCGTGAACCAGGCGTTGATCACCGCGAGCATCCCCACCGTCACCACGCCCCCCGCGATCCGGCGGCGGACGCCGAGGATGCGCTGCTCGGGGGAGCGCAGCCGGAGCTCGAACTCCTGCAGGCGGACCGCCGCCGCGCGCACCTCCGGCCGCACCACGCTCGAGCGCCCGCGCACCTCGGCGCGCCAGCGGCGCTGCTCCTCGCGCCACTGGCGCAGCGCCTCCTCCCCATGCTCGCGCGTGGAGGGGTTGAACATCCAATCCCTCGGGAGTGCCGGCACGGGAGGACCCGGCAGCGGCGTGTGCTGGCGCAACCGCTCGATCGGGTCCTCCTCCGGCTCCAGTCGCCCGGGGATCGTGCCGGCCGTGGCCGGATGGCTCAGCCGCGGTGTCGGCCGGCGCGGCGGCACGCCCACGGACGCGTCGTCCGCGAGCGCCACGCCGAACGACTCGGCGTCCCGCCACCGCTCATCCCGCCCCTTCGCGAGCGCGCGCTCGATGGCGTGCACGAGGTTCTCGGGCAGGTCGGGGCGCACCTGCGAGAGCGGGCGCGGGCGTTCGCTCAGGTGCTTCATGAGCATCGCGGGCGTGTTGGTCGCCTGGAAGGGCAGCTCGCCGGCGAGCATCTGGTAGCCCACGATCCCCAGCGCGTACTGGTCGGCGCGGCCGTCGACCTCGCGTTCCCCCATCGCCTGCTCGGGACTCATGTACGCCGGCGTGCCGACCGCGATCCCGGTGACGGTGAGGCGCTGGTCACCCTCGGCGGCGCGTGCGATGCCGAAGTCGGTGACGACGGCACGGCCGCTGCCGCGCTCGAGGAGGATGTTGTCCGGCTTGATGTCGCGATGCACCACGCCCTGCTGGTGGGCGTAGTGCAGCGCCTCGGCCACCTCGCGGAGGACGCGGCGCACCACCTCCACCGCGGGCCGCGGTTCGCGCGCGAGCCGCGCGGCGAGTGACTCGCCCTCGATGAGGCCCATCGCGAAGTAGACGAGCCCCTCGGCCTCGTCCACGGAGAAGATCGGCACGATGTGCGGGTGCGAGAGCCGTGCCGCCATCTCCGCCTCGCGGAGGAAGCGCGACTTCACCTCGGGCCGGAAGGCGAGCTCGGGCGGGAGGACCTTGAGCGCCACCTTGCGCCGGAGGCGGAGGTCGAGCGCCCGGTAGACCACGGCCATGCCGCCGCGCCCGATCTCCGCCTCCACTTCGTAGAGCCCGGCGACGGCGGCCGAGCAGCGGTCGCGGAGGGCCGCGTCCTCACCCACGGGGCGCGGACCGCAGGCGAGCCATCTCGTCGCCGACGTACACCACGCTGTCGACCTCGCGTGCGAGCGCCATCGCCTGCTCGGCGACCGAGGTCACGTGCTGCCAGCTCTGGTTCCCGGTCTTCAGCCGCAGCACGTCGAACTTCATGTTCTGCAGCGCGATGGCGCAGCTGTCGAGGCGCGCGGCCATCTCGGTGCGGCGCTTCTGTCCGTCGGCGACGGTACGGCGGTTCCGCTTGAGCATCGCGAGCCGCCGCACGCGGGACTCGCTCGCGGCGCGGTCGAGCGGGTTCGCCTGCGCCTCGAGCACGCCGATCTCCTTCTCGATCGCCTCGAGGCTCGTCGTGCCGACCTCGCGGTCGAGGCTCGTGAGGGCGCCGGCCAGCGCGACGACCTTGTCCGCGAGGTTCCGCGCGCTCGGCACGACCTCGGGCAGGCGCTCGCGGTCGACCTTCTGGAGGTCGTTCATGAGACGCAGGATCTCGTCGCGGTCCAGGAGCGCCTGCCGCGCGACGGCGGCGTGCGGGCCGTTGCCCATCGCCGAGACCTCGGCGGCGCCGCCGCCCGCGGGGAGGCCCGGGACCGCGGGCACGCCCTGGCTCAGCCGGCGGCGCCGGTCCCGCTCGCGCACCTCGGCCCGCTTCTCCTTGTTGAAGATCGCTTTCGCGTCGTCGAGCGTCTCGGCGGCGACGTCGACGATCATCTTGTCGCGCGGCTGCTGGAAGACGTCGCGCCAGTCGTAGCCGTCGCTCCAGAGCCGCGCGTACTTGTACGCGATGCCGATCGCCCAGAAGGCAGAGATGAAGAGGAGATTGGGCCCGCCGACCAGGTTCACGAAGAAGAGCGCGCCGGTGACGAAGAGGAACGGGGCGATGCGCCGCCGGAAGTCGACCACCTCCGGCGCGCTCCACCGCACGAGCTCCTCCGGCGACGGGTCGCCGCCCAGCGGCGCGCCGAGCGTCCCGCCGAGCGTCCCGCCAGCGGCGCCGCCCGCCGCGCCTGCGGGGGCCGGGGCCCAGCTCGGGGGGGCCTGCGGGTAGGCGGCGCCGGCCCGCTGGGGCGCGAGCGGCATGATGCCCGACTCGAGCGCGCGGACGAACGCCCGTGCGTCGGGGAAGCGGTCGTCGGGGTTCTTCTCGAGGCAGAGCATGACCGCGCGGGCGAGGTCGGGGGGCACGTTCGCGCGCTGCTCGATCGGCACGGGCTTCTCGCTCAGGTGCTTCACCAGCAGCGCCGGCGCGCTCGTCGCGTTGAACGGCAGGTCGCCGCAGAGCATCTGGTACGCGACGATGCCGAGCGAGTAGAGGTCGGTGCGCCCGTCGATGTCGCGGTCGCCGGCCGACTGCTCGGGACTCATGAAGGCCGGCGTGCCGATGGCGATGCCGGTGCCGGTGAGCTTCTGCTCCGCCCCCTCGGTCACGGCGCGCGCGATCCCGAAGTCGGTCACCATCGTGCGGCCGGTGGCGCCGTCGATGAGGATGTTGTCCGGCTTGATGTCGCGGTGCACCGTGTTCTGCGCGTGCGCGTACGCGAGTGCGTCGCCCACCTCGCGCAGGATGCGGCGCGCCTCGTCGGGCGGCACCGGGCCCCGGCTCGCGATGCGCGTCGCGAGGTTCTCGCCCTCGACGAGCGCCATGACGAAGTAGACGAGGCCCTCGCGCTCGTCGACCGAGTAGATGGGGACGATGTGCGGGTGCGAGAGCTGCGCGGCCATCTCCGCCTCGCGCAGGAAGCGCGAGCGGATCTCCGAGCGGAACGCGAGTTCCGGCGGGAGCAGCTTGATGGCGACCGGCCGCTTGAGGCGCTTGTCGCGCCCCTTGTACACGATCCCCATCCCGCCGCGGCCGATCTCCTTCTCGACCTCGTACTGGGATTCGAGCACGCGCACGACGTGCGAGCGCAGCTCGGCGTCGGACTGGCTGATGGGGATGTCGCTCACGGCGGGGACGAGGGGGAACTGGGGATGGACAAGGATATCACCCGGCGCGCGCCCGCACCACAAAGCATCGCTCGAGGTGTGAGCCTCGCGGTCGCCGCCCTGGCAGTGCCTACGTCAGGACGGCGTGGGAAAGTTGCATTCCCCGCCACTATGTCGTAAGTCAGGACGGAACGCCCCTTGCCTCTCGTGGGAGGACCGTGACCTCCCATATGACCCGAGCGGAATCCAGTCGATGAGCGCGCGCCAGACCCTCCCGGTCCTCCCCCTCCGCGGGACCGTCATCTTCCCGGGGCTCACCGCCCCGATCGCGGCCGGCCGGCCCGGCACATTGCGCGCCATCGAGTCCGCGCTCAAGGGCGACCGCCTCGTCTTCGCCGTCGCGCAGCGCGACAACGCCGAGGAGCCGGCGCCCGACATCCTGTACTCGATGGGCGTGATCGCGCGGATCGGCCAGATCCAGCGCGGCCTGGGCGGCGTGCAGCTGCTGCTGCACGGCGAGCAGCGCGCGACCTCCCTCCAGTACACGACCACCGAGGGGTACCTCTCCGCCGTGGTGATGCCGGTGGAGGAGATGTCGCCGCTCGACGACCGCGACGCCGCGTTCGAGGCGCTCCACAAGGAGATCCGCGAGCGCGCCGCCGAGCTCGGCGAGCGGCGCGGCCTCCCCGAGGAGGTCGTGCACCAGGTGCTCGACTCGGTCACCGAACCGGGCAAGTTCTCCGACCTCGTCGCCGGCTACATCGAACTCTCGGTGCCCGAGAAGCAGGGCCTGCTGGAGACCCTCTCGGTGGAGGAGCGGCTGCGGAAGGTGCTCGTCCACGTCCAGCGCCAGATCTCGCTCCTCGAGGCGCAGGAGGAGATCAAGTCGCAGGTGCAGGAGGAGCTCGGGGAGCGGCAGCGCGAGATGTTCCTGCGCGAGCAGATGAAGGCGATCCAGAAGGAGCTCGGCGACGACGACCAGTCGAAGGAGATCGAGGAGCTCCGCGAGAAGCTGGGCAAGCTGGAGCTCCCCAAGGAGGCGCGCGCCGAGGTCGAGCGCGAGCTCGGGCGCCTCGAGCGCTCGGGCCGCGAGTCCATGGAGGCCCAGGTCATCCGCACCTACCTCGAGTGGATCGCCGAGCTGCCGTGGAACAAGCGCTCCGACGACCAGCTCGACCTCAAGCACGCGATCACCGTGCTCGACGAGGACCACTACGGGCTCAAGGACGTGAAGGACCGCGTGCTCGAGTTCCTGGCCGTGCGCCAGCTCCGCGCGCAGCAGCTCGCCGAGGAGATGGACCGCACCGGCGAGTTCCCGGTCGCCAAGCTCAAGGAGCCCAAGGAGGACGCGACCGCCACGGCCGCGCCCAAGAAGTCGAACGGCGAGGAGGCCGCGCGCAGCATCACGGACAAGCGCGAGGCGAAGGCCCGCGCGATGGCCAAGGGTCCGATCCTCCTCTTCACCGGCCCCCCGGGCGTGGGCAAGACCTCCATCGCCAAGTCGATCGCCCGCTCGCTCGGCCGCGAGTACGTGCGCGTCGCCCTCGGCGGCGCGCGCGACGAGGCCGACATCCGCGGCCACCGCCGAACCTACATCGGCGCCATGCCCGGCCGCATCATCCAGGGGATGAAGCAGGCCGGCACCAAGAACCCCGTCTTCCTGCTCGACGAGGTCGACAAGCTCGGCGTTTCGTTCCAGGGCGACCCGTCGAGCGCGCTGCTCGAGGTGCTCGACCCGGCTCAGAACGACTCGTTCACGGACCACTACCTGGGCGTCCCGTTCGACCTCAGCGAGGTGCTCTTCATCGCGACGGCCAACTTCATCCAGAACATCCCCGGGCCGCTCCTGGACCGCATGGAGGTCGTGGAGTTCGCCGGCTACACCGAGCGCGAGAAGGCCGAGATCGCCAAGAAGTACCTGATCCCCCGCCAGCTCGAGGAGAACGGGCTCGCTGCCAAGCCGGTGAGCTTCACCGACGAGGCGATCCAGTCCCTCGTGAGCCAGTACACGCGCGAGAGCGGCGTGCGCCAGCTCGAGCGCGAGGTAGGCAAGGTCGCGCGCAAGGTCGCACGCCGCATCGCGACCCAGGAGGGCGAGGATCCCACCAAGGACGGGGTGATCACGGCCGAGGAGGTCCGCGAGCTCCTCGGCCGGCCGAAGGTGCACCCCGAGAAGGCGAACGTGGCCCACGAGGTGGGCATCGCCACCGGGCTCTACTACACGCCCATGGGCGGCGACATCATGTTCGTCGAGGCCTCGGTGCGCGCGCTCACCGCGCCGGCGCCGTCGGACGGCAACGGCGGGGGCGCGCCGGTGGCGCTCATCCTCACCGGCCAGCTCGGCGACGTGATGAAGGAGTCCGCGCGGGCCGCCTTCACCTACGTCACCAAGAACGCCGAGCGGCTCGGGATCCCGCGCGCGCGGCTCGGCACCGTGGAGACGCACATCCACGTCCCCGCGGGCGCCATCCCCAAGGACGGTCCCTCGGCGGGCGTGGCGATCTCGACGGCGCTCGCGAGCGAGCTGAGCGGCCGCGCGGTGCGGAAGGACATCGCGATGACCGGCGAGGTCACGCTGCGTGGACGGGTGCTCCCGATCGGCGGCGTGAAGGAGAAGGTGCTCGGTGCCCTCCGCGCGGGGATCACCGACGTGATCCTGCCCAAGGAGAACGAGGCCGACGTGGAGGACGTGCCTGAGGAGGCGCGCGGCAAGCTGCGGTTCCACTTCGTGGAGTCGCTCGAGCAGGTGCTCGCGCTCGCGCTGCTGCCGGAATCGGGGAAGGAGGCGGGGGAGCCGCTGGCGGTGGTGGCGTAACGCGCGCGTCGGGCGGGCGCGGCGGCGCCGTCGGCACCGACGCCGGCGCCGCCTCGTGGAACGGCGCGACCGCGCGGAACCTCTCGCAGCGGCGGAGTACCACGAGTGGGCCCGACGGTGTACGCTTCGTCGGACACGCACCACACCATCCGAGGAACCCGACGTGATCCCCCTCCCCTCGCCGAACGCCAGCCTGCCCGCGGCAGCCGAGCAGCGCGCCCGCGCGCGACTCGGGCGCCGGGCGCGCCTCGTCGCCGCCGCGCTGCTGGCGGCGCTTCCCGCGGTCGCGACGGCGCAGTCCAATCGGGCGGTCGTGCAAGTCACCGACCTCAGCGGGAATGCGATCCCCTTCGCCTGGGTGCAGATCGTGAACGGCGTGAGCCGCATCGCCGATGACTCCGGCCGCGCCGTCTTCAACGTCAAGCACAATGACTCGCTCAACCTCCAGGTCCGTCGCGTCGGTTTCCAGCCATACACGGGCTGGACACGGCTCGACGCCAGCAAGGGCGTGTTCCTCGCGGACCTCGCCGCGCTCCCGCAGACCCTCGACCCGGTGAACATCGCCGGCCGTCGCGACACGCCACTGGCCCGCACCGGCTTCTACGACCGAGCGGAGCGCGTGCAGAAGGGCGCGTACTCGGCGCGCATGATCACGCCCGAGGAGCTCGACTTCCGCAACCCGGTGCAGCTGTCGCAGATGCTCTACGGCGACCGATTCGTGAAGGTCACGCCGCAGAATGGCAAGCAGGTGCTGCTCGGGCGCGGGATCTACTGTGCGATGACGATCCTCCTCGACGGCCAGCGCCTCCTCGGCACCTACGAGGAGGCGATCGGCAACCCCAACGCCCCGCCGATGAGCTCGCTCTCGGCGATCGACGATGCCGTCACGGCGCAGTCGATCGCGGCGATCGAGATCTACGGCAGCGTGGCGCAGGTGCCGGTGGAGCTGCAACGGGCGGCGGGGACGCGGCTCGCCCAGGGGTGCGGGCTCATCGCGATCTGGACGGGGAGCAGGCGCTGAGCGGACCGCGGCGCAGGCCGCCACATGATGCACGAGGGGCCCCGGGCGCTGTGCTCCCGGGGCCCCTCCTCGCTTCCGGCGGAAAGTCGCGTCCGCTCAGGGTGCGGTCGCCGTCGCCGTGAAGGTGAGCCACCGGCGGCTGCCGAGCGCCTCCGCGAGCACCTCGTTGTAGCCAGGGCCACCGAGCGTCCACAGGGCGCGCGCATAGCCGTTGCCATCCGTGACCGCATCAAGGACCTGGATGGAGCCGATCGCCCCGCGCGGGAAGTAGACCGTCCAGGTGATGGGCAGGCCTGGGACCGGCAGCCCCGCCTCGTCGGTGGCCCGGAGCACGAGCGGCTCGCCGAGGAGCGCGCCGGCCGCGCCGGTCTGCGCCTCACCCGAGATGGCCGTCAGTGCCTTCGGGAACCGCGCGTGGATCGTGAACTCGCGATGCGCCGGCTCGAAGACGACACCGGCCGGGACGTCGCCGCCCGCGGCGGGCGTGCCTCGAACGCGGTTGTCTCCCTCGATGGGTCCGAGCGTCCAGCAGATCTCGGAGCGACCGGTGAAGCTCGTGAAGCCGGTCGCGGTCGCACCGAAGGTGCCGCAGCTGCCGCCGGCGCGCGGAGCCAGCACGCCGTTACCCGCGAGGACCTCCCACGTCACCGGCGCGCCGGACAGCACGGTGCCCAGCCGCGTGCGCACCGTCACGTACGGGATGCACTCGAGCACCACGGGGCTGCTGACCGCGCCGACCGAGCAGTCGGACAGGAGCGCCGCGGGCGCAACAGTGAAGGGGTCACTGCTGAAGCTCGACCGCGTGAACTCCGTGGCCGTGCCCCCCACGCCACCGCCGAACTCCAGCACCGGGTCGACCGGCGCGAAGGGGCTGAACTCGGTCGCGGTGCCGCCGACGCCGCCGCCGAAGGCGTCCTGGAAGGCATGCAGCTCGCGCGGCAGCAGCGACGACGCGAGCCGCTGCCAGAGCGGCGCCGCCGCTTGGCCGATCACCTGCGGGCAGTTCAGGAAGGAGGCGTCCGCCGGCGGCTCGATGCGGAAGCCGCTCGACGCGTCATGTCCGAGCCGAAGCCGCGCGCGCACCGCCGCCGGGATCGCGCCCTGGGGGCAGACCGCCACGACCACGGGCTGCGCGAGGCCGCTGCCGCCGGCCGACGTCGTGGTGATCCGCAGGAAGCCGGGGTACTGGTCCAGCTTGGTGCTCAGGAAGCCGTTGGTCGGGAAGGTGTCGGGCACCTCCTCGATCGTGAGCAAGGTCGGCTCGGTGACCACGTTGGCCGGAAGGTTCACGCCGGCGAGGCCCGTCTGCGTGGTGACGACCTGCGCCTCGTCGGTCGGCAGCACGACCACGGTGTTCTTCGGCGAGTCGATCGAGATGTTGATGCCCGCGAAGCAGTAGATGGCGTTGACGAGCGCGGCGAACTGCGCATCGGTCCCGCGGAACTTGCCGTCACGGTAGCGCTGCAGGAGCCAGGCGACGAGCGCGTGGGCCCGCTGCTGGATCCGCTCCTGGCGCCGCGAGCGCACGACCTCGGAGAGCTCGGCGAGCCGGGCGAGGACGACGCGCCGCTCGTCGTTGTTGCGCGCGATGAGGAGCAGGGCGAGCGTGCTCAACTGACCCGAGGCCGGGCAGCCCGCGGACCAGCGGATGTCGCTCTGCGCGTTCACCAGTGTCGTCGCGTCCTCCGGGGTGGCGGCCGGTGGGGCGGACGGGGAGTCGGCGCAGGCGAGGGCGAACGCCGCCACGAAGGCGAGGGTGCAGCGAGTGAGGGTGCGCAGCATGCTGGCGGGACTCCGCGGGTGGGGTCGGGATCGCGATCCGGCGGCGAGCGCCGCCGGGCCGTCGGGCGAATAGGCCGCAAGAGCGGTGCCGTCACAGGATGACGCACTGTGCGGGGGGATTCGGCCTTCGTTCGGATGCCCTGGGGCGCCGGCGGGCCGAGACTGTCGCGTCGACCCCACGGCACGCCGCCCGACGGTCCCTGGACGTTACGGTCCGCCGATCAGCTGCCGCCAGCGCGGGTCCGTCGTGAGGTCCCGAAACCACCACGTCGGAGTCCGCAGCGCCTGCGCGCGGTCGGTGGGGCTGACCGCCACGTACGCCGTGAGCCGGCGGAACGCCTCATCCCGGTCGCCGAGGAACGCCGAGACGACGGCGGCGAAGTACCGGAGCTCGCCGCGAGGATCGGTGAGGGCGTCGCCTTCGGCCGCCCGCGCGACCGCGCGCGCGCTGTCGGCGAGGCCGGCGGGCGCCCCGGGCAACGCGCTCGCGCGCGCGATCGTGGCGGCGGCGAAGATCGCCCCGACCCGGCGGTTGAGCGCGGAGTCGCGCGCCGGGCCCGCGAGCACGATCGAATCGGCCAGCCGCCACGCGCGGGCGATGTCGTAGCTCGGCCGCCCGGGGACCGACTGCAGGTAGAGCCGGCAGCGGTACGCGCGGGAGTTCCCGGGATGCCGCCGTTCGAGGTCGCGGCAGGCGTTGTCCGCGGCGTCGAACAGGCCGAGGTCGTAGGCGGCGTTCACCAGCCGCCCGCGCGTGATCACCGCGTTCGCCTGGAACTCGTCGGCGGCGAGCGCGTTCTGCGACGCGATCATCACCTGGTCGAGGGTGCCGGTGGGGAGCGAGTAGTAGGCGGCGGCGAGCGACGCCCAGGCGCCGGCCTGCTGCTTGTTGACCGTGGTCGCGCGCTCGAGGTCGACGCGCGCGCGCTCGAGCTCCGCGGTCCGCTCGCGCTCGGGAGGGACCTGCGAGAGGAACGACCACATGCGGGTGGTGCCGCGCGCCTCGAGCGCATCCGGATCGTCGGACGCTTTGGCGAGCGCGCGGTCGGCGTGCCCGATGCTCTGCTCCACCCACGGGCGGATCGCCGCCGGGTCGTTGCCCACGAACCGCGACCGCCGGTACGCGAGCACCGCGCGCCGCACGATGGGCTCCACCCACCGCGCATCCGCGGCCTCCGCGGCGGCGAATGCGGAGTCCGCGGCGGCGTGGAGCCGCCATGCCTCCGCGGTGTCGCGCGCGACCTGCGCCTCGAACCGCCGCTGCAGCGCGAGCCCGTCCTGGACCGCGAGCCACGCCGCGTTGCTGCGCGTCGCCGCCTGCTGCGTCGCCAGCGTGATCTCGGTGCCGAGCCGCTGGCGGATGAGGTCGGTGGCGAGCTGCGCGACCGAATCCTGCACGAGCAGGAGGCTGTCGCGTGCGACGGTGACGCGGCCCTCGCCGGCGGCGGACCCGTTGCGCGTCACCAGGCGGAACGCCACCGCGATGCGGTCGCCTTCCGGCTCGAGTGCCCCGCGCACCAGGAAGCCGGCATCGAGCCGCGCGACGATGCTGTCCACGCTGGTGACACCGCGCACCGACTCGGCGCCGGCCGCCGAGATGGTGGTGAGGGCGCTGATGCGCGACAACGACCGGATGAGCCCCTCGGTGATGCCGTCGGCGACCGGCCGGAGCGTCGTGTCGGGCGAGTCGAAGTAGAGGACCGCGATGCGCCGCAGGGAGGGATCGACCGGCGCCGGCCCGCCGTCCGGGCGCGTCGCCGCCCACGCGCCGAGCGCGCCGATCACCACCACGGCGCCGGCGCCCACCAGCGTCGCCGGCCGCTTCCACCACGGCAGCGGCGCGACCTCCACGAGCTCGCCCATCTCGTCGACCTTGAAGACCGACCCGGCCACCGTCTGGCGCGCGAGCATCTGCGACGAGCGCATCACCTGCGAGCCGCGCATCACCTGCGAGCCGCGCAGGTTCGTCGTGCCACGCTGCGCCCGCAGCACGGCGGTGGCCTGCAGCGACATCCCGAGCATCTCGGCGAACGCCTGCGCCGACTTGGGGCGGTCGACCGCGGTCTTGGCGAGGGCGTGGAAGATCGCCTCCTCCACCTGCTCGGGCACCGCGCTCCGCACGACGCGGACGCTCGGCACCTGCTCCATGAGGTGCTTGGCCATGATGGCCATCGCGTTCGCGCCCGAGAACGGCGGCTCGCCCGCGAGCATCTCGTAGAGCATGCAGCCGAGCGAGTAGATGTCGGCCGCGGGGCCCACCGGGTCACCCGTCGATTGCTCGGGTGCCATGTAGACGGGCGTGCCCACGGCCATCCCGGTCTTCGTGAGCTTCTGGCCGGAGGCGTCGTTCGCCGCGCGCGCGATGCCGAAGTCGGCGACGAGGGCGTGGTCGCCGGAGAGGAGCACGTTCTCCGGCTTGATGTCGCGATGCACGATGCCCTGCTCGTGCGCATGCTGCAGCGCCCCGCAGACCTCGAGCGTGATGCGCAGCGCCTCCTCGACGGGGAGCATCTTCTCGCGGTCGAGCCGGTCGCGGAGCGACTCGCCGCGGACGAACGGCATCACGTAGTACAGCAGCCCGTCCGCCGCCCCCGAGTCGTAGAGGCCCAGGATGTGCGGGTGCTGGAGCTTGGCCGCGAGGCGGATCTCGCGCTCGAACCGCTCGGCGCCGATCGACGCCGAGAGCTCCGGGTGCAGCACCTTGATCGCGACGTCGCGGTCGTGCTTGGTGTCGCGCGCGAGGAAGACGGTGGCCATGCCACCGCTGCCGAGCTCCCGCTCGATGGTGTAGCGGTCCCCGATGGCCGCCCGGAGCCGGAGCAGGGTGTCGGAGGCGCCCTGGAGCTCCGTGATCGGCGTGCCCTTGAACTCGTCGGTGAGGCTCCGGCCGCAGTTCGCGCAGAACGCGGCATCCCCTTCACGGGGCGCTCCACAGTTCGCGCAGAACCTGGCGGGCGTGCTCGGCGTCATCGGTGGGGATCGGGCAGGCGCCTGGTGCGCTCGCGACGCGCACAAAGTTGCCCGCGCCCCCGACGCGCGGCAACCCGCCGCGCCGGCCTCAGCGCCGCACGATGGCGCGCATGCGGCCGCTGCGGTCGGCCTCGAACCTCGGGAGTGTCGGCGTCGGCAGCGCGATGTCGCCCGAGAGCTCGGCGTGCACATCCCCCGCGACGCGGAGCGCGCCCATGAGCGCGGGCGGGACCGTGTACGGGTCGGCCGCCAGGAGGTTCACGCCGTAGCCGAGGTCGGCCATGCCCTGGATCGTCATGCGCGAGAGCAAGTTCGTCGCGCCGGCGAACCCGGTCATGAGCTCGGTGCGGAAGGTGCTCTCCTTCCAGTGCGAGTTGCGCGTCCCTGCGCCGCAGTTCGTGCCCGGGGCCAGGTCCTCGCAGTCCTCGGCCGGGACGTAGCCCGGGCAGGCGGTCGCGCCGCCGAGGTCGTTGGCACAGGCCGCCGCCGCGAGCGCCCCGATCACGCGCGTGTCGGAGGTGTTGGCGCCGGTGAGGAGGTTGACGCCCGGGTCGTTCCACATGGTCCCGAGCCCCACCACGTGCAGCATCTCGTGCGTGATGATGTCGCCCAGGCGCCCGAGGGAGGCGAGGTTCTGCAGGTCGGCGCTGTCGAACCGCATCGTCCCGAGCACGGCCTGCCGGCCGTTCGTACGGACGACGCACGGTCCCGCCGACCCCAGCACCTGCCCCACGCCGTCGATCGGCTCCACGCTCGCGTAGATCAGCACATCATCGACCACCTCGTTGATCCCGGGGACGCTCGTGAAGCTCGCGTTGCACTGCGAGACGTTGAAGTTCCCCTGGCCGTTCGGCCCGGCGATGAGGATCTCCGGCAGGTCGCCGACGAGCATCGCCTCGAGGCGCGCCTTCGCGTCGGCGAATGCCTGGGCGATCGACCCCGTGGGCTCGGTGCCGACGAAGCGGAGCGTGATCGTGTAGTTGGACTGGATGGTCGCCGTCACCACCTGCTGCAGGGCACCCGACGTGGCGCGGAGCGCCTGCGCACCGCCGCGCCGCCCGAGCGTCCAGGTCCCGGCCGAGGCCTCGCCCGCCACGTTCGTCGTGACGGTCGGGAGCGCGGTGACGCTTCCGCCGCCCGCGGTCACGAGCCAATCGACCGCCGCGTTCGCGATGGCATTGCCGTACTGGTCGGTGAGGCGCACCAGCGGCGCGATCGGCAGCGCCGCACCCGCGAACGCGCTCTGCGCCGCGCCCGCGACGACCGCGAGCTGGGCGGGCACGTCCGGCACCGCGCTCACGGTCCAGCTCACCGGCGGGAGGCCGGCGACGGTGACCGTCACCGTCTGCGTGCCCGCCGTCTGGCCCAGGCGCCAGGTCCCGATGCTCGTCGTGCCGGCCGCGGAGACGGTCGGGGCACCGGTCAGCGTGCCGTTCCCGGCGGTGATCGCGACCGTCACCGGGACGCCCGGCAGCGCGACGTCACCCGCGTCACGCACCTCGAAGCTCGGTGCGGGGGCAAGCGGGGAGAACACCGTCGCGCTGGCCGGCGCGCCCTGCACCACGACGAGCGACGCCGGCGCGTTCTGCGCCGTCGCCGTGAAGCGGACCGTCTGCCCGGCGAGGGACGCCACGACGGCCTGCTCGCCCGCCGCCGCCGTGCCGAGGGTCCAGGTGGGCGCGGTCGCGATGCCGTTGGCGTCCGTCACGCTCGACGCGGCTGCGAGGGCGCCACCGCCCGCGTCCACCACCCACGTGACCTGCGCGCCGGGGACGACGTTGTTGAACTGGTCGCGCGCGCGCACCCGCAGCGGGAGGAAGGTCGGCGCGTTCTGCGTGCCGAACTGGTCGTCGCCCTCGACGAGCTGGAGCTGCGTCGCGGCGCCCGGCGTCGCGGTGGCCGTGAAGACGAGCGGCGTGAGGTTGGCCGCGCTCACCGTGACCGTCTGCGCGCCCGCCGTCGTGCCCAGGGTCCACTGGCCGATCGGCGTCGGCGCGCCGCCCAGCGTGATGCTCGGCGCGCCGGCCAGCGTGCCGCCGCCCGCGGTGACGCTCACCGTCACGGCGATGCCCGCGAGCGCGCGCCCGGCGCTCGAGCGCACCTCGAAGGTCGGGACGCCGGGCAGCGCACTCCCGACGGTCGCGCTCCCCACCGGGTTCGAGGTCACCGCGACGATGCTCGCCGGCGACGGAGGTTCGGTGCCGCCGCCTCCGCAGGCGAGGGCGGTGAGGGCGAGGCCGGCGAGCAGGAGGCGCGGGATCATCGTGGAACGCGACGGGAGCGAGGACATGGCGGAGAGGACGGCTCAGGGCTTCTTGGTGCCGATCGGGACGAGCTTCCCGGCGGAATCCACCGCGAACTTGGGGCCGAACGCGGAGTCGCGTCCGAGGTACTGGTCCTGCTTCGTGGACGCCTTGCCCGCGGTCGCGGCCGTGGGTGCGGCGGCGGAGGTGTCGGCGCGGGCCGAGTCGGCCCGGCTCGAGTCCGCGAGGGGGGCGGCGCTCGCGGCCGAGTCGGGGCGCGAGGACGAATCGGTGGCCGCCCCGCCGGCGGACGCGCCCTCGGTCCTGCCCCTGTCGCACGCCGACGCGGCGACCAGGCAGGGGAGGAGCACGGCGTACGCGAGCCGGCGGGGAACGTGGGCGTGGGGCATCCGGGTCATCTCCTCGAAGCTATCGGCCACGCGCACGCGGCCACAGGATCTGCATCACAGCGGGAACGGGCTTCCGGCCACACCGCGGGCGAGTCGTCAGAACGCGACGATGGGACCCAGTCGGAAGAGGCGCCGCGCATCCACGCGGAGCGCCGGAGGCTCGGTGCCGGCGACGAAGTACTCGCGATACCGGCGCTCCGGTGGCGTCTCCGCCTCGGCCAGCGCTCCGGTCTCGCGGTCGAGCTCCGCCATCACGACGCCGCGCGGGGCGGTCCAGTCACCGGGCGTCGACCCGCCCCAGCGCGCGAGCATCTGCCCGAAGATCGGTGCGGCGAGGGTCCCGCCCGCGGCCCCGGGTGTGATCGACCGCGGCCGGTCGAAGCCGAGCCAGACGCCGGCCACGAGCTGCGGGGTCATGCCGATGAACCAGACATCGGTGTTGTCGTCCGTGGTGCCCGTCTTCCCCGCCACCGGGATCGCGGCCGGGATCCAGCGCCGCACCGCGGACGCGGTGCCGGCCTCCACCGCCTCGCGCATGAGCTCGCGCGCGACGAACGCCACGCTCGAGTCCATGGCGGGCGCGCGGTAGCGGATCGCCTGGCCGTACACCGTGCGCCCGGCCGCGTCCTCGACGCGCGTGACGAAGCGGGGCTCCACCGGGACGCCGAGATTGGCGAAGGCGGTGAAGGCGGCGACGAGGTCGAGCGGCCGCACCACCGAGGCACCGATCGCGCTCGACGGGTAGGGGGCGATCGGGGCGTCGATGCCCATGCGCTGCGCGAGCGCGATCACGGAGTCGGCGCCGAGCCGGTCCCAGAGCCGGACGGCCACCGGGTTGCGCGACTTGGCGAGCGCCTCGCGGAGGGTGAGCGGCCCGAGGAACTCCCCGTCGGCGTTGCGCGGCCGGTACACCTGCTGGTCGTAGGCGAGTTCGAGCGGCTCGTCGGCGATCCTGGTGTTGGGTGGGATGGAGTCCATGAGCGCCCGCGCGTAGACGATCGGCTTGAAGGTCGAGCCGGGCTGCCGCACGCCGTTGGTGGCGCGGTTGAACTGCGACTCCTGGTAGTTCCGCCCGCCGATGAGGGCGCGGACATCCCCCGAGAAGGGATCGATCGCGACGATCGCGCCCTGGAGGTAGTCCGTACTCCCCTTCTTCTTGTTCGCGAAGGTCTGGTGCCGGTAGCCCGGCCGCGCCTCGACGGCCGCGGTCCCCTCCACGAGGGCGACGATCGCCTGCCGCTGCAGCGCCGGGTCGAGCGTCGTGACGATCGTGAACCCGCCCTCGGCGACCCGGATGCCGGCGCGGTCGAGCTGCGCGCGCACCGCGTCGACGAAGTAGGGGGCGGCCACCGACATCCCGAGGTTCGGGGTCGTGCGCAGCGGCTCGGCCCGCGCCGCCGCCGCCTGCTCCGGCGTGATGAACCCCTGCTCCTGCATGAGCGCGAGGATCGCGTCGCGCCGGTTCTTGTTGCGCGCCGGATAGCGGACGGGGTCATAGGTCGACGGCCCCTTGGGCAGCGCCGCCAGCGAGGCCGCCTCCGCGATGCTCAGGCGGGCCGCGCCCTTGCCGAAGTAGTGCCGCGCCGCGGCCTCGATGCCGTAGTAGTTCCGCCCGAAGTGGATCTGGTTGAGGTACGCCTCGAGGATCTGCGCCTTGGTGTAGTGCTTCTCCATCTCGCGCGCCGCCGCCTGTTCGCGCAGCTTGCGCGAGATCGACCGGTCGGAGCGGTCGATGATGTCGGGGTGCATGTTGCCGACGAGCTGCTGCGTGATGGTGCTCGCCCCGCGGCTGCCGCCCAGCAAGTTGTCCTTGATGGCCGAGGCGATGCCGACCATGTCGACGCCGTCGTGCTGGTAGAAGCGCCGGTCCTCCACCGCGACGAACGCCTGCGGCACGTGGCGGGGCAGCGCCGCGAGGGCGACCGACGTGCGCCACTCGCGGCCGATCTCGCCGATGAGCGAGCCGTCGCGCGCGAGCACCAAGGAGGACTGCGCCGGCCGGATGATGCGCCACGGCTCCTCGGCCGCCGGCGGGGCGGCCGGCTGCTGCCCCGCCGCCGGCCCGGCGAGGGCGGCGGCGAGCGCGAGGGCGAGGAGCGGGCGGAGGGAGCGCATGGCCTCGAATTGTACACGGGCGCGCCGGGCGCGATGCAGCCGCGTTCCCCCGCGCGCCCCGATCCCCCACCTTTCAGCATGCTCACGCTCGCCATCCCGCAGTTCCGCCCGCGCAAGGGCGACCTCGACGCGAACCTCGACCGCATCGGTGCTCTGCTGGCGCAGGCCGCCGCACTCGAGCCGCGGCCGCAGGTGGTGGTGTTCGCCGAGACCATCCTCTCGGGCTACTTCCTGGAGGGCGGCGTGCGCGAGGCGGCACTCACCGCCGACGCGCTCGTGGCGGCGCTCGACGCCCGCTTCGCCGGCGCAGTCCCCGCGGGCACGCGGATGGACGTGGTGCTCGGATTCTACGAACGGCACGAAGGGAACCTCTTCAACTCGGCCGCCTGCGTCGCCCTCGGCGACGGGCCGGCCCGCCTCGTGCACCTCCACCGCAAGAACTTCCTCCCCACCTACTCTCTGTTCGACGAGGAGCGGTTCGTCGAGCGCGGGTACGGGATCCGCGCGTTCGACACCTCGTGGGGTCGCGCGGCCATGCTGGTGTGCGAGGACGCCTGGCATTCGCTCTCGGGGACGATCGCGGCGCTCGACGGGGCGCAGGTCGTCTTCGTGATCGCGGCGGCGCCGGCCCGCGGCCCCGCGCCGCGCGGCGACGCGGTGCCCGGCCCCGGCAGCGTGGAGCGCTGGGAGCGGCTCATCCGCGACATCGCCGAGGAACAGG
>CAZPJF010000030.1:0-16833 GCA_964586095.1 uncultured Gemmatimonas sp.
ATGCGCCGCGCCGGCGCCGCCGGAGCGCGGCCCTCCGCGGCCACGCCGCGCCCGCCGGTGGCGTCGCGCCCGGTCGAGGTGCGGCGCATGCTGCTCGCGGGCCTCGGCCGCGAGCGTGTCCACGTGCGCGACCGGGTGCGGGCGCGCGAAGGAGAACCCGCGCGTGGCCACATGGACGTTCGGGCGGGGTCGAGGAGTGCCGGCAAGCGGTCCGGCTGGCGCGCGGCTTCGCCCGCGCGCCCGGAGCGCCGCGCGGCGGCGCCCCTCGCGCGACTCACGCGAACGAGTCGCGGCGAGTGGCCGAGTGCCGCCGGGGCACCGATCCGGCCGGGGGCCCTTCTATATGAAAGGGGGGCAGGGCTGGGAGCAGGCGGCGATCGGCGCCCGGCGTCCGTGCCGGTGGTGCGGAGCGCCGCCGCGCCGAGGTCCCTCGCGCGCAGCGCACTGCCACGGTCGGCGCGTGACGCGGGGGCCGGGTATCCCGCGACCGCCCGGGTGCCGATGGCCGTCGTGCGGCGGGGCGCCGCCTCCGGGGCGGGCGGCGTGCCGTCGTCCTTCGCGGCGCCGCGACTGCCGTTGCTGGCGGCCCCCCACGCGACGGGCGCCGCGCCGGAGTTTCCCGTGGAGCGCATCGAACGGACGTTGCGCGAGTCGATCACGAGCGCCACGGAGCGCACCGTGCAGCGCGAGCTGGAACGCACGCTGCGTCCGGGCGCGCCGGCGGCGCGCCGGCTCCGCGAGAGCATCCAGGCGGAGATGTACGACGACGTCGTGTTCGAGCGCGAGCGCCGCGGCGCCGGGGGGCACTGACCATGGCCGGCGCTCTCGAGAAGCTGCGCATCCGGAACGAGGACACAGGGGACGAGTTCTTCGTGCTCTTCAATCCTACGCAGTACAGCATCGAGGACTCCGCGAAGTGGCAGGCGCAGGAGCGCATGCCGCGGTCCCCGGAGCTGCACTACACCGGTGCGGAACGGGCCAAGCTCTCCATGGACCTGTTCTTCGACACCTACGAGGCGCGCGCCGACGTCCGCGAGCACACCAGCAAGGTGGCCGCGCTCCTCGTGTTCGACCGCGACCGGCACCGGCCACCCGTGGTGACCGTCAGTTGGGGCCGCGGCGCGCCCGGGGGCGTGCACGCGGACTTCCCGTTCACCTGCGTGCTGACGTCGCTCAAGCAGCAGTTCGTGCTCTTCCTCCCCGACGGCACGCCGGTGCGCGCCACGCTCACCTGCCAGTTCCTCGAGTACAGCCTGCCGCTGGAGGACCTGGGAGAGAACGAGCCGAACTCCCCCGACCACACGAAGACGTATCTGGTGAAGGCCGGCGACACGATCAGCGGGATCGCGGGGCTCTTCTACGGCGACCCGCGGCTCTGGCGCCCGATCGCCGAGCGCAACGCGATCGACGACCCGCGCCGGCTCTCGTCCGGCGCGCTGCTGACCATCCCGAAGATCGTGGTGAGCGCCAATGCCCGATAGATCGAGTCCGGAGTATCGCGTGCTGATCAACAACGCGGAGCTCCCCGCCGAGCTGCGCGCGGACGTGCTGGCCGTGACCGTCCACCAGTACGCCGAGGGGGGGGACCGGTTCGAGGTGCTCCTGAACGCGCTGAACTCGGAGGACCAGCAGCTCAAGTGGATCGACACCGACCAGCTGGCGCCGGGGAACCAGGTGACGATCGAGCTCGGGTACATGGGGGCGCTCACGCAGGTGCTGGTCGGGGAGATCGCGGCGGTGCGCGTGTCGTTCGCGAACGACCAGGCCGCTCAGCTGCACATCCAGGGGTTCGATCGGCTGCATCGGCTGCGCCGCGGCCGCCGGACGCGCGCGTTCCTGCAGGTGAAGGACAGCCAGATCGCGGAGCAGGTGGCCGCCGCGCTCGACCTGCAGCCGCGGGTGACCGACACCGGTGTCGTGCACGACTACGTGCTCCAGAACAACCTGAGCGACATCGACTTCCTCACTGAACGGGCGCGCCGCATCCGGTACGAGGTGCTCGTCGACGACCGCACGCTCAGCTTCCGCCCCGTCGCGAACCATCTGGGCGAGACGGTCACGGCCGAGTACCAGCGCGATCTCAAGTGGTTCAACGTGCGGATGTCCACGGCGGCGCAGGTGAGCGACGTGACCGTGCGCGGCTGGAACCCGGCGTCCCAGGAGCCGATCCTCGGCGTCGCACGGGCCGGCGCGGTGACCACGAAGATGAAGGGGACGCGCTCGGGCCCCGAGATCGCCGACGCGGCGTTCGGCACCTTCTCGGACGCGACGGTGCACCTGCCGGTCGCGACGCAGACCGAGGCCGACCAGATCGCCGAAGCCCGCGTCAATGCGATCGCCATGGAGCTGACGGCCGGCGAGGGGGAGATCGTGGGCGACCCGACCCTGCGGGCCGGGCGCACGATCGACCTTCAGGGGCTCGGCGCCCGCTTCAGCGGACGGTACTACGTGACCCGGGCGGAGCACCGCATCGCGCCGGACATCGGCTACGTGACGCGGTTCGACGTGCGGAGGAACGCGTCATGAAGTTCGCCGACCTCGTCGCGGCGGAGATGGGCGCCGACGCGGCCACCGGCCGCGTGTACGGCGTCGTCGTCGGGGTCGTCAGCAGCGTGGACGATCCGGATGCGCTCGCCCGGGTGAAGGTGAGGTACCCCTGGCTGGCCGACGACGCCGAGAGCCCGTGGGCGCGCGTGGTGACGCCGATGGCAGGTGCCGAACGCGGGATGGTGTTCCGCCCCGACGTGGACGACGAGGTGCTCGTGGTCTTCGAGCACGGGGATGTGCGATTCCCGTACGTGATCGGCGCCGTGTGGAACGGCGTCGGCGGGCCGCCGGCGCACCGCGGGGCGGACGGCGACAACAACATCCGCATGATCCGCTCGCGCAGCGGGCACGAGATCCTCCTCGACGACACGGACGGCAGCGAACGGATCGTGATCGTGGACAGCTCGGAGCGCCATCGGATCGAGCTCTCCGCCGACGGCGTGGTGGTGATCAGTGACGCGATCCGCATCGGGAGCGCCGACTCCTCCGAGTCGCTCGTGCTCGGCGACGCGTTCATGCAGCTCTTCAACGCGCACACGCATCCGACGGGCGTCGGGCCATCGGGGCCGCCCACGGACCAGATGCAGTCGGGGACCCACGTCTCCTCCAACCACAAGACGGAGTGACCATGCCGCTCGTGGGGACCGGACTCCGGGGCCAGTTCGAGGTCATCTTCAGCAGCCGTCCCGCCTCGAAGGCGGCGGCGGGGCAGCAGTGGGCGCAGGCGTATGTCTCCTACGCGGCGGCCGCCATGACGTCCACCGGGGGCGCGGCGATGAACGCCATGGCGGGGCTCGCCTCGCTCACGAGCGCGTTCACCGCGGCGCTGCAGCAGGACGACGCGAACGGCGCGGCCGGCACGATGGCCTCGGGCGTGATGGCGTTCTGGCAGGCCATCGCGTGGGTCGGGGCGGGGAGCGGTGTCACCACCTCCCCCGGCAACGCGGCACTCGCGTCGGCGCTGGCGGCGGTGTTCGCCGACACGCAGGAGGCGTCCGCCTCCGACAAGGCGGGGCGCGTGGCGGACGCGTTCGATGCCGGGGCCAGGCTGGTGATCGTGATGGACACGATCCCCGCCGCGCCGAGCCCGATCGTGGTCACGGGACCGATCCAATGAGGGCGCAGGCATGAGCAAGGCGTTCCTGGGACGCGGGTGGCACTTCCCGGTGGAGCTCGCCGGGGACCGCCTCGCGTGGGCGGAGGAGGAGGCGCGGATCGAGCAGGCCATCCTGATCATCATCGGGACGGCGCGGGGTGAGCGCGTCATGCGCCCATCGTTCGGGAGCCGGCTGCACGAGCTGGTGTTCGCGCCGCCCAACTCGTCCACGCGCGCGCTCGCCGCGCGGTACGTGACCGATGCGCTGAGCACGTGGGAACCACGCATCGACGTGCTCGCCGTGCGCGCCGAGTGGCGGGGGGCGATGGACGGGGTGCTGGACATCAGCATCGACTACCGCGTGCGGGCGACCAACAGCGAGTTCAACCTCGTGTATCCGTTCTACCTGCGGGAGGGGAGCGATGCAGCCGCCGCGGCTCGATAGTCGCACACGCTCCGACATCCTCGCGCAAGCGCTCACGCTCGCGGGGCGGAACCCGCCGCCGGGGTGGGCGGGGTACGTGCCGGCGTGGCAGCCGCCCGACGGCGCCCCGGACGCGGCACTGCGGCTGCTCCAGTCGTTCGCCCGCCTCGCCGAGGTGCTCATCGAGCGCCTCAATCAGATGCCGCAGCAGCACCTGCTGGCGTTCCTGGACTTCGCGGGCGTCGAGCGGTTCGCAGGCGCCGCGGCCGAGGTCCCGGTGACGTTCCTGCTCGCGAAGAAGGCCGCGCTCGGCGCGACCGTGCCGGCGCGGACGCAGGTGGCCACGACGCAGACGAAGACCACCGACGCGCGGGTGTTCGAGACCCGACGGGACTTCTTCGCGTCCCGGGCAGCACTCGAGCGGGTGGTGGTGCTGCACCCAGCCACGGATCGCGCGCTCGTCCTCACGCCGCCGGCCGTGCCGCCCACCGCGGCGTCACTGTCCGACGGCGCGCCGGTCGCGCTCATGGATGGCGCCGAGCCGGCCCTGCGGGACATCGGACATGTGCTCCACCTGGCGAGCGAGCAGCTGTTCGCCCGGAAGGACGCGTCCGGGTTCAGCCTCACGTTCACCATCGCGTCCGGCGAGCTGCCGGCGGAGCTGACCTGGCAGCGCTGGGACGGGAAGGCCAAGGCGTGGGTCGACCTGGCGGCACCGGCGAGGGACGTGCCCGCGGCAGGGCAGCTGCGGCTGACCTTCACCCCCTTCGCGCCGGTCGACAAGGTCGCCGTGGGCGGAGTGGAGGACTACTGGATCGCGGCCCGCTTCACCGGGGTGCTCCCCGCGGTCGCGCCGCCCCTGATCGTCACTGACCTGACGGGGACGCTCCTGCCCGGCGCGCTCCCGGCGCGGATCCTGGACGGCGCCTTCCACAACGCGACACCGGTGGACTTCACCAAGCCGTTCGCGCCATTCGGCGAGCGGCCGGCATACGCCGATGCCTTCCTGTTGGGCAGCGCCCTGGCGTTCTCCCCCGGGAACCAGTCGGTCACGCTGACGTTCGACATCCGCCCGTACCTGGCCACCGCGCTGCGGGAGCAGTTCGCGCATGCGCCCGCCATGACGGTCACGACGCAGGGGCGGTGGGAGTACCTCGACGAGGCGGGGGACTGGCGACTCCTCGCGAACTTCGAGCACCGGTTCGTGATCACGCCGGTGGTCGGCAGCACGACCGGACAGGTCACCGTGGCGTCGTCGTCCGTGACGCCGGCGAGCGGGGCGGGCGAGGGCCTCTTCATCGGTGCCAGTGACGGCGACGTGCTCACCCAGGTGGTCTTCCCGTCGTTCCCGTCGACGATCGGCACGCACCGGTTGCACAAGGTGGAGAGCCGCTGGATCAGGCTCCTGCTCACCAGCGAGCGGCCCTATGGGCACGACGGCGTGCTGGTGACGTACCCGCCGCCGGCACCGCCGGCCTATCCGATCCCGCCACGCTTCGTCGGGCCGCTCTTCATCCCGCCACGCGTCGAGTCCGTCGCCGTGGGCTTCGTCCCGCGCCCCACCGCGATCCGCCTCGACCGCATCCGGACGCTGGACAACTTCACCTGGCGCGATCACGACCCGGCGGCGCCGTCGATGCGACCGTTCGGACCGCCGTCGCGCCACGAACTCGGCGCGCGGCTGGTCTTCGGCCCGGAGCCGGCGCTGTACTGCGGTTTCGACCGCGCGCTCGAGCGCGACGCGTACATCAGCCTGTTCGTGGACCTCGCCGGTCCCCCGTCGAGCTTCGACGCGCCGCTGGAGTCCGGCGAGCCCGTCGTGGCGTGGGAGTACTGGAGCGCCTCCGGCTGGCGCACGCTCGACGCGACCGACGAGACGCTCCACCTCACCACGAGCGGGACGGTCGCGTTCGTGGCACCGGCGGATGCGGAGCTCGTCGCGCTGTTCCCGCAGCCCGAACCCGATGGGCCGGGCGATGCGGGGCCGCGCGCGTGGTTGCGCGCCCGACTTGCCGCAGGACGGTACGACCATCCGCCGCGACTGCGCGGCGTCTACCTGAACACGGTCATGGCCGAGAGCCGGTCGACGTTCGATGAGGTCCTGCTGGGGTCGTCGAACGGGGAGCCGGGACAGACGCTCGACGTGGTGAAGGGCCCCCTGCTGGCCGGTGCGGTGTGGGTGCGCGAGACCGAGCGACCCACCGTCGCGGAGGTCAAGGAACTGGAGGACGAGCACCGGGAGGGCGACGAGGCCGCCGGCGAGCCGGCGCCGCTGCCGGTGATCGTGCTCGTGGATCCTGCGGACCCCACTGGCGAGGTGTGGGTGCGGTGGTTCCGCGTCCCGAACCTGCGACTCTCCGGGGCCCGCAGCCGCCACTACCTGCAGGACAGCATCGCGTCGCGCGTGCGGTTCGGAGACGGCGTGCGCGGACTGATCCCGGTCGCGGGGCGAGACAACCTCGTCCTGCGCGGGGTGCGCGTGGGTGGCGGCGGGCGGCACGTCGATGCCGCACCGCTCTCGGTCAAGGAGATGAAGTCCTCCCTGCCATTCGTCGACAAGGTGTTCAACGTGCAGGCGGCGACGGCCGGCGCGCCCCCCTGGACGGACGCGCAGTTCGTCGAGTTCGGGCCGCAGGCGATCAAGACGCGCGGCCGTGCGGTCACGCGCGAGGACCATGAGTGGATGATCCGGCAGCGGTTCAGTGACGTGGCGCGTGTGCGGTGCCTCCCGGTGACCGCGCCGGCCGCCGGGGGGACGCTGCAGTTCCGGCCGGGCGCCGTGACGGCCCTCATCGTGCCGTGGAGCACCGAGGCGCGCCCGCAACCGTCGGCGGGGCTCGTACGGCAGGTGCGGCGATACCTCGCGAGCGTCGTGCTGAGCTCGATCGCGTCGGACGTGCACGTGAAGGGGCCGGACTACCAGGCGGTGGATGTGGAGGCGGTGCTCGCGCCCACTCGGCCCGAGCTGGCGATCGTCGTCGCCCGCAAGGCGCAGGTGGCGCTCGATGACTTCCTGCATCCGCTGACCGGGGGGGAGACCGGCGCGGGGTACGGCTTCGGCCGCCCGGTCTTCCTCTCCGAGGTCCACGCCGTGCTGGAGCGGATCGACGAGGTGGACCATGTGGTGACCGCGCGGTTCGTCGCGGCACCGACGGCGAGCGTGTTCGCGACGGACCCGAACCGCCTCGCGTCGTCCGGCACGCATCGGATCAGCGTCGTCACCGGGGCCCCCTGAGATGACGAACCTGACCCCGCGCCGCGACGACCGCTCGTTCGATCAGCTGGCGGAGATCCTCCGTCGGCAGCTGCCGACCGAGGAGTGGAGCGACCACAACGCCTCCGATCCCGGCATCATGCTCCTCGAGCTGATGTCCTGGCTCGGGGAGATGGCGCTCTACCGCATGAACCGGGTGCCGGCGGCGCACGAGAACGCGTTCCTCGAGATGCTCATCGACGATCCGGAGCCGGTGACGGTGGACGTCGAGTTCGTGGCGACGTTCCAGGCGGGCGCGGGCGCGACGAGCACCCTGGAGGTCCCGGCCGGCACGCGCCTCGCCAGCGACGTGGTGGGCGGCCGACGGTTCGTCTTCGAGACGTACCGCGCGCTCGTGCTGCGACGGCCGGAGCCACTGCCGGTCCCGCCCGAGGCGCCCGTGGCCCGGGGGGTCGTCCGCGCGCGGGCGATCCTCGAGGTCGCCGACGAGGCGCTCGGGATCAGCGACCACACGCCCGACCAGGTGTACGCACTCCGTCCTCCACGCGAGGCGCTCGGGATCCCCTCCGGCCTGCCCGCGCCGATCCTCACGGACTTCGCGCATCGCGTGGCCGGGTACGATCCCAACCCGCGCATCCTCGTCAACGGGGTGCATTGGCCGGCCGAACCGTCGCTGCGGTCGGAGCGCGCGCGCATCACCCCGACGGAGCCCGGCTTGCGCTGCATGGTGGACGCCGCGCGAGGACAGGTGCGATTCGGGGACGAGACCTTCGGCGCGATCCCGCCGGTGGACGCGGTGATCACCTGCGAGCGCTATCAGGTGCTCGAGGGACCACGCGCGCTGGTGCTCGGGCCGGATGCGCTGCCCCATGCCGTGAACCTCGCCGTCCCGGCGGACGTGGCCGTGCGCTGGCACTCCACGGCGCCGGAGGGTGGGGACGGGTTCCACCCCGTGCGCGAGCGCGGGGAGCGCGGGCTCCGGGAGTTCCGCGAGCCGTTCCGGCTGGTGACGGCGAGCGACTTCCGGACGGCCGTCCTCGAGCACTTCGCCGACTTCCAGGAGCGGTCGGGCCGCGCCGAGCGGTTCGTGCGGGCCACGGCGGTGGTCGACCGGCGGCCGCCGCTGTCCGACGGCCTCGTCGCACCGAGCCACGTGACGCTCGTGCTCGTGCCCGGGCCGCCGCAGTTCGACGCGGACCTGTTCCGCGATCCCGCCGTGCCCCTGGCGACGAAGGAGGCGATGTTCGCCGTCGGCCACGAGCTGTGGCAACGGCTGCGTCGGTTCCTCGAGCCCCGCCGGCTCATCACGACCCGCCTGCATCGCGAGACCGCGCGCCTGCGCCCCTTCACGCTGTCGGCCCAGGTGGTCGCGGCCGCGGGCCGGAACCTCACGCAGCTCACCACCGATCTGACGGGCGCCATCCACGGCTTCCTCGACCCGGTCAAGGGCGGCGTGGAGGGGCGCGGCTGGCCACTCGGCCGCCACGTGTTCCGCTCGCAGCTCTTCCGGATGATCGAGGACGCGGACGGCGTGGACCATGTCGCCTCGCTCTCCCTCGGTCCGGCGGACGGATCCGGCAACGTCGTGCTCGGGCCGCAGGATCTGCCGCTGCTCGCGTGGCTCGATCTCACCGTGGTGAGTGGGTGACATGGCCAACGGGGACGTGAGCGCCTACCTGCGGCACCTGCCCGGGATCTTCCGCGCGCCGCGCGCGGACGGATCCGCGCCGTTCCTGGGCGAGTTCCTCAAGATCATCGAGGCCCTCCTCGCCGGGCGCCCGGATGCCCGCGCGATCGGCATCGCCGGGATCGAGGACGCGATCGACCGCTTCGCCGAGCATCTTGACGCTGCGCTGACGCCCGTCGAGCGGCCGACCGGCCCGGGCGCCGCGACGGCACCGCTGCGATCGGAGTTCCTCGACTACCTGGCGTCGTGGACCGCGCTCGCGCTCGACCAGAACTGGACCCTCGAGAAGAAGCGCCAGTGGGCGCGCCGGATCGTGCCGTTCTACAAGCGGCGCGGCACGCGCGCGGGGCTGCAGGGGCTGCTGCAGACGTTCGTGAGCGAGCGCAACGTGTTCATCTCGGAGCCGCCGGGCGGCTTCACGCTCGCCGACGCGTCGAGCACCACGCTCGGGGTGGACACGTTCCTGGCGGGCGCACCGGCGTACTACTTCCGCGTCGGGATCAACTACGCGTTCGACGAGTCCTTCGACCTGATGGGCTGGGTGAACGTGCAGCGCGGGGCGCGCGCGATCATCGACCTCGAGAAGCCCGCGCACACCTACTACACCCTCGTCACCCGCACCCCGGGGTTCGTGCTGGCGCGGCCCGGCCACACCGTGCTCGGCCGCGAGTCATTGCTGTGGAACGCATCGGAACCGTTGCCAACCTGAGGATCGGCGCATGGCTGAGGACGTCATCAAGCGGACCAACTTCTTCGACGGCCAGTTCCTGAAGCAGGGCGACTTCCTGGGACTGGAGTCGTATCATCGCCACATGCGCCGCCGGCTGCTGCACATGCTGTTCGACCAGACCGGCGTGGTGCAGCTAAACAGCACCGACCTGCGCGTGGTCATCAGCGACGCCGCCCAGAAGATCATCACCGTCAACGCGGGGACGGCGCTCAGCAAGCGCGACGGTGACATCGTCGAGGCGAAGGAGGTGGTGCTGCGGGAGAATCGCGTGATCGACCTCGACACCGTCGTCCCGGCGCTCGTGAACGGCGACCAGGCGGTCGTGACGGTCCACTACGCGGAGCAGCCGACCGACTCGTCGAGCGAGGGCGGCGTGGCCGGCTTCACGCGGGTGACGGAGGAGGCGGTCGTCACCGTGCACAAGAACGCGCTGCCCGCGACCACCGCGCCCAACGGCGAGCCCTACATCCGGCTCGGCGACGTGAACTACCAGTTCATGACCGCGCCGGACGAGACGGCGCGGCGTGAGGCACGGCTCCGGCCGGGGCTCATCGGCGGCATCGTCGGGCCGGGCCCGACGCCGGTGATCACCGCGATCTCGCCCGCGTCCGGGAACACCGGCGCGGTGAATCTCGCCGTGCACGTGACCGGGGTGAACCTCGCGGGCGCGACGGGGATCACCTTCCCCGCCGCGTCCGGCATCGCCCAGGTCGGTGCCCTCTCCGCGGTGACGACGACCGGATTCGACGCGGTGCTGAACATCGCGGCGGGCGGCACGCCGGCGGCGTACCAGTTCATCGTGGCGCTGCCCGGCGGCGTGAACGTGAGCAGCAATGCCGTGCAGTTCACGGTCGGGGTCCAGGTGACGGTGACCGGCGTGGCGCCGACGATCATCAGCATCCAGAACGCCGCCCCGTCGGGCACGCTCACGGTCACGGGGCAGAACCTCCACGCGGCGGGACTGGCGCCCGGCGCCCCGGCGGTCGGCACGGTGGTCCGGCTCGTTCGGCAGTCGGACCCCACGCAGGTCCTCGCGACCTGCGGCCCCGCCGAGGTCGTGAACGTCGGCGGCGGGAACCAGCGCATCCGCTGCCCGCTGCCGCTGGCCGCGGGCTTCGCCGTGCAGACCAGCCCCGCGCGCGTCCGCGTGGAGTTCGGTGGCGGCAGTGGCCTCGGCGCGCAGAACCTCACCCTGAACTTCTGACGCGGCACCTGCCGCGATCGGCGCAACGGACCGGAGGTCCACATGCAAGTTCCATGGAGGCAGGGCTGGTCGCTCGTCGTGGGTGCGCTGCTGTCGTCGGCGGCGGGCACCGCGCGCGCGCAGACGTTCTTCAACGTGACGGTTCCCGGGGCGGCGACCCCGGTGTTCACCAACCTCACCACCGTGCCGGCCCCCGTCGGCGCGTCCGGTGGCGATCAGGTGGTGATGGTCAAGCTCATCACGAACCACCCGGGCACCGGGGCGTCGGGACCCCTCTTCCAGGTGTTCCGCACGGGCACGTCCCAGTCGGCGCTGGTCCAGCCGGACCAGCCGGCGGAGCCGGATGATGCCATCGTCGATGGCACCACCGGGAACACCATCGCCAGCGTCATCGCGTTGACGGCACGGGACGCCGCGCCCTGTCCGGCGGCGCCCACGGCGGACGGATGGCGGATCATCTGCCTCATCATCCAGTTCGACGCGGGGGAGACCTTCCCCGGCACCGAGACGCCCTGGCAGGTGAACGTCCAGCAACTCGCCGGGCCGACGCAGTACTCGGGATTCCGCACGGACGCGCTGCAGCCCGATCCGGCGACCGCGGAGCCGATCGTCACGCGCTCGAAGGTCGGTTGTGGCGAGGCGCTGAGCTTCGGCGGGGTCCAGGTGGGGTTGAGCGCCACGAACGCGCCGGTCCTCCCGGCCGTCATCCGCAATCTCGGGACGGACCGGCTCGCGATCGCCTCGGGCGCCGTGAGCGGCGACGTGACGCCCCCCAACTTCACGCGTGAGGTCTTCAATGCGCCGGAGGTCCAGCCCGGAGGGACGCTGGCGAGCAACTTCGAGGCGGGGCAGGGGATCTGGGTCCGGGCCGCCCCGCGGACGCTCGGCGAGCGCACCGCCTCCCTCACCATCACCGGTGCGCCCGGCGATGTGGTGGCGATCCCGCTCACCGCGACCGGGATCTCGTTCTACGGGCACCTGCTCGTCGACTGCTCCGGCAGCATGAGTTGGCGGCCGGACGCGAGCGAGACCACCGTGGAGGTGGAGACCCGCCTCTTCTTCGCCAAGCAACCGGCCCGGGAGATCAACAACTGGGTGAAGAGCTTCACCGACGGCCTCGGCTACCTCGGGCTCACCACGTTCCCGGGGCAGTGCGGGGAGGCCACGGGATCGGTCAACGTGAAGGTCGGCATCGACGTGAGCAACAGCACGCAACCGCCGATCGCCGTGCAGCTGGCGGACGTGGCGGGCGGCGGCATCGATCCGCGCTTCGCTGGCACGCCGATGCAGGAGGGCATCGACGCGGCGCTCGCGGACATGAACGCCCGCATCTCGGATCCCGCGCGCCCGCCGCAGGCGGCCGACCGCCCGAACCTCCGGCAGTCGATGCTGATGCTCAGCGACGGGGCGCAGCACCAGGGGGACGCCCGCAACAGCATCCCCGCCCTCCAGGCCGCGGGCGTCCGGCTCTACACCATCGGCTACGGGGTCCCCGGCAGTGGCGAGGTCGACCATGCGCTGCTCGAGCAGCTCGCGAACGACACGCAAGGCGAGTTCTGGGACGCCAACGCGAACAACCCGTTCGACCTGTTCAACGCCTTCAAGAACGCCATCCGCGTCTGGCTGGGACTGGAGTCCATCGTCGATCCCGAAGGCACGATCCGCGCCGGCCAGACCCGCCAGCACGAGGTCTGCGTGGATGACCGCGCCTACGGCCTCACCTTCGTCGTCGACTGGGACCGCAACGCGGTGGGCGGCGTGAACCTGACGCTGCGCTCGCCCAAGGGCGAGACCATCACGCCGTCCACCTCCGGCATCTCGTACTTCGGGGACCGGATGTTCGCGCAGTACGTCATCAGGGGTTCGCGTGTCCGCGGCGGTGCCGGTGCCGGACTGTGGACGATGAACCTGACGGGTGGTGCCATCCCCGCGAACGCCGACACGCGGTACTCGTACAGCGCGATGGCCCAGACCTCGGTGAAGGCCGAGCGCGTGAAGGGCGCGCGGCCCTGGGCCGGGGTCGCACGCCTGCTGGAGATCCAGCTGGCCAACTGGGTGATGCCCGTGGTGCCGGCGACCCGGCCGCGCCCCCCCGTCGATCCGCGGCCGGAACCGGATCCCCTGCCCGTGGTGCCGAGGGTGACGCTGCATTTCGATGCGCCGGCCGCGTCGTTCGGGACGTGGCTCGCCACGACCCCGGTGGAGCGCGAGTGGTTCTTCGGTGCAGAGGCGCAGGCCACCCGCCCCGTCTCCGGCTTCTCGCTCGTCCGGCCGCTCTTCGCCAGCCAGCAGCAGGCCGGCGAGCAGCGCGTGCCGACGGAGCGCGATGGGGAACGGCTCACGATCGCGCAGCGGAAGGCCTGGGCCCTGACCCGGATCGCGAACCGGCCGTTCGTCGATCCGCGCGTGCGGGACTCGCTCGTCCTCTACGATGACGGGACCCATGGCGACCGGATCGCCAACGACGGCATCCATGCGGCGCTCATGCCGGCGCACCGCTTCGACGGGGTGGTCAACCTGAAGGTCGACGTGTTCGCGCGCGACACCACGCGGCGCACCTGCCTCCAGCGCGACCTCCGGTTCACGGACCTCCTGCTCGCGCGGGTCACGCCGGCCCTCATCCGCGCGAACGTGCTCTGGCACCGCGACTACGACGTCGCGCGGTTCTTCGATCCGGGAACGCCGGAGCTCCTCCCCAAGGAAGCACCGCCGGCCGGCTCCAAGCGCTCGATCGTCGCCTTCACGCCGAAGGACAGCCTCGGCAATCACTGGGGCCCGGGGCGCGCGAGCGTCATCCGGTTCGCGAGCAGCGACGCGAAGCTCGTCGGCCCGGTGATCGACAACTGGGACGGCAGCTACCTGCAGGTCCTCGAGCACGCGTCGGACGTCCGCCCGTCGATCACCATCACCGCGGGCGATGTGGCGAGCGATGCCATCGCGCTCGGGGGAGGAGGCGGGCTCCGGGCGTGGTGGTGGCTGATCCTCCTCGTGGTAGTCGTGCTCGGCGTCCTGCTGCTCCGGGGGCGGACATGACCTGACCGGGGCACCGGAGCGGACCCGTGGCGGAACCCGCCGTCGCCGAGCCTGCGCATCCGGACACGCTGTTCGCGTCCCCGGTCGCGGTCCATGGTGACACTACGTCGGCGCGCGACCCCGCCGCCGCCCCGCCGGAGCACCGCTCCGCGGCGGCGCGCGCGGTCGCGCAGCGCGCCGTGCAGGGCAACCATGCCGCCGCGCACCTCGTCGCCCGGCTGCGCGTGCAACGGCAGGCGACCGTCTCCACGCCCGACGACCCGCTCGAACGCGAGGCGGAGGCGGTCGCGTCGAGCGTGGTTGGCGGCGGCTCGCTCCCCGCCATCTCGGCGATGCCCGCCGCGCCCGCGCCGGTGGCGCGCAAGGCGGCGTACGAGGAGCCGCGCAAGAGACCGGAGCGGCCGCACGATCCCGACCCCGTGCCCGTCCAGCGGAGCGCGGCCGGCGACGTCACGCCCGACGTCGAGGCGGCGGCCGACGCCGCCATCAGCTCCCCGGGGCCGGGGGTGCCGATGCATGCCGCCACGCGCGGCACGCTCGAGTCCCACCTGCAGGCCGACCTCGGCGACGTACGTGTGCATGACGACGAGACGGCGCACGCGCACGCGGCCGCCGTGCAGGCGCGCGCCTTCACCCACGGCACCGACATCTGGCTCGGCCGCGGGGAATCGCAGAGTGACGTGGCGCTCATGGCGCACGAGACGACGCACGTGCTGCAGCAGCGTGGCGCGGTCCGCCGCGCGCCGCTCGTGCAGCGCCTCATCCCGGACTTCATCCTCGAGGGGCTCGCCGGCTTCGCACGCCACATCCCCGGCTGGACCCTCTTCACCGTCATCCTCGGGTTCAATCCCCTCACCCGGGAGGCGGTGCCGCGGAACGGCGTCACGCTCCTCGAGGGATTCATGGGGCTGGTGCCCTTCGGCACGCTGCTCTTCGACACGCTGCGGCAGCATGGGGTCATCGACTCCGCGGCCACGTGGGTCAGCGGGGAACTCGGGCGGCTCGACCTCTCGCTCGACCGCATCGAGCGGACCATCCAGGCCGCGTGGGACGACGTGCGCCTGCTCGAGGGGTTCGAGTACAACCTGAACGTGCTCCGACGCCACTTCGGACGGCTCTACGACGACGTCGTGGCGTTCGCGGGCTCGCTCGTGGACCGGATCGTCCAGCTGATCAAGGAGGCGGCGGTCAACGCCGCGGAGTCGCTGCTGGCCGAGAACCGCGCATGGGCGCTCATCAAGAAGGTCCTCGGGCGCGACCCGCTGCGGGACGTCGCGGTGAGCGCCACG
Source organism: uncultured Gemmatimonas sp. (assembly GCA_964586095.1). GTDB lineage: Bacteria > Gemmatimonadota > Gemmatimonadetes > Gemmatimonadales > Gemmatimonadaceae > Pseudogemmatithrix. The sequence continues at coordinate 15,225 of CAZPJF010000030.1, forward strand.
CCGACGGAGATCCTCGAGGACTTCCTGCTGCTCATCGGCAAGGAACAGCACCTGCAGCAGATGCGCGAGCGCGGGACGGTGGAGGAGACGGCGACCTGGCTCGCCACGCAGCTCGCGGCGTTCATGGGCCTCCTCGGGGAGCTGGGCGGGCTGATCGCCCGGGCGTGGGAGGCCATCCAGCCGTCGAACCTCGGCAACCTGATGAACGACCTGCGCGCCCTCGCGCGCGACGCCGGCGCGTTCCTGCAGCGCGTCTGGGACTTCGCGAGCACCGTGGCCGCGAAGGTGCTCGAGCTCGTCAAGCAGGCCCTGCTCGGCTGGCTGAGCAGCGTCGCGCACGAGACCCCGGGCTTCCACCTGGTCACGGTGATCCTCGGACGGAACCCGTTCACCGGCGAGGAGGTGCCGCGGAACGCGCAGAACATCATCCGCGGGTTCATCACGCTGCTGCCGGGCGGGCAGGGGATCTACGACCAGCTCGAGGAGACGGGGGTCGTGGAGGGCGCCGCCGGCCGCATCGAGGGGGCGCTCGCGGGCCTCGGGATCACCTGGCCGTTCATCGTCGGGCTCTTCACCGGACTCTGGAACAGCCTGACGATCGAGGCGCTGCTCACGCCGATCGACACGTTCATGCGGATCGTCGCGCGCTTCGGCGAACCGATCGTGCGGCTGGTGACGTTCGTGGGCGTCGTGCTGCGGGAGGTCTTCTTCCTGATCCTCTCGGCGATGGGATTCCCGTTCGACCTGGTGGGGAGCATCGTGACCAACGCGATGCAGGCGATCGAGGACATCAAGCGCGACCCGATCGGCTTCCTCGGACACCTGCTCGGGTCGATGCGGCTGGGATTCGGGCAGTTCTTCGACAACATCGGCACCCACCTGCTCGGGGGGCTGGCGGACTGGCTCTTCCGCGGACTGCGCGGCGCGGGGATCGAGCCGCCGCGTGACCTGTCCTTCTCGTCGGTGCTGGACTTCGTGCTGAACGTGCTGGGCATCAGCATGGAGCGCATCTGGCAGAAGCTCGGCGACCGCATCGGGGCGGAGACGGTCGAGCGGATCCGCGGCGTGATCGACCGCCTGGCCGGGATCTGGAGCTTCATCCGGGACGTCCAGGAACGCGGCATCGTGGCGATCTGGGAGTACATCGAGGGGCAGTTGAGCAACCTGTGGGACATGGTGCTCGAGAAGGCGCGGGAGTTCATCATGCAGCGCATCGTCCAGCGGGCGGTGCAATGGCTGCTGAGCCTGCTCGATGTGACCGGGATCATGCCGGTCATCAATGCGGTGATGGGATTCTTCCGCGCCGTGCAGTCGGCGATCGAGTACCTGCGCGACATCCTCGCGATCGTGAACGACTGGGTGACGACCATCGCGGCGGTGGCGCGGGGGGAGATCCAGCCGGGCGCGGACAAGATGGAGCGGGGGCTCGCGAACGCGATCCCGGTGGCGATCGGCTTCCTGGCGAACCAGTTCGGGCTGGGGAACATCGGGGAGCGGATCGGCGAGATCGTGGAGGGGCTGCGGGCGACGGTGGACCGGGCGCTGGACTGGCTGATCGACCGGGCGGTGGGGGCGATGGACTCGTTGATGGCGTCGCTGGGGTTCGGGG
>CAZPJF010000031.1:0-16734 GCA_964586095.1 uncultured Gemmatimonas sp.
CCCCGCGCGGCCGAGCGCGGCGCCCGCCGACTCGAGCGCGCCCGGCGGTGCGAGCCCCGTGAGCACGGCCGCCGCCGCGCTCCCGGCGAGCACGACGAGGGTCGCGCCGGCCGCCGCCCGCCGCGTCACCCGCCCCAGCAGGGCGCCGATGGGCAGCAGCAGCAGCGCGCTCGTCACGAGGTCCAGGGACCGCCGGCGTGCGGCGCGCCACGTCTCCGGCGAGTAGAGGATCGCCCACGCGCTCGCGGCCGACGGCGCGCGGTGGCATCGCGTCGCGCCGTTCACCGTGAGGCACGGGCCGTCGGCGGTCGGCACCACCTCAAGGGTGAGCGGTGCGCCCGGCGCGATGCCGGCCAGTGCACCCTCGAACCGGAAGCCGGGCGCGTCGAGCAGCAGGTTCGCCGCCCGCGTTCGCGGTTGCCAGAGCAGGTCCTCTCCGAGCGCACCGATCATCAGGACGTCCCGCTGCAGGGAGTCGGTGATCATGAAGATCGGCGACACCCGGCGCGTCGCACGCCCGGCATGGGCCTCGACGCCGATCGCCGGTTCGCGCAGCAGCCACGCGCGCACCGCGGGCGGGTCCGCCACCCATCCCTCCGGGAACACCACGCCGTCGAAGCGTACCTGCCGCACCTCCCCCGTCCATTGCTCGGTCGTCGCGAAGTCCGGCCGCCAGTGCGCGTACGCGGGCAGCGTCGCGCCCGGGGCGAGGCACCATCCGGTGAGGGCCACCACGAGGGGCACGACGGCGGCGGCGCCCCAGAGCCGCCGCGCCGGTCGCGCCGCGCGAAGCCACGCGAACGCGTGGAGTGCGAGCCACGCCCCCACGATCCCCCCGCCGGTGTTCGAGACGAGGTCGACCACGTCGCTGTAGCGCCCCGGGATCCAGTACTGCATGACCTCGATCGCCGTGGAGGTGCCGAGCGAGACGCGCGCGATGCGCCGGAGCGGCCACCCGGCCACGGCCAGCGAGGCGCCGAGCGGCGCGAAGAGCAGCACGTTCACCAGCGCATCCGCGGTCCGCCGCTCGTGGCAGCTGAGGCAGAACACGAGCCGCTCGGGGGCCGAGGCCGCGAACGAGGGGGTCGAGGTGAGGAGGAGGATGCCGATGAGGATCGCGATCGCCGCGATGAGGCCGGCGCGCTCGCGTGCGGCGGGGTCGAGCGTCACGGCGACGGGGTCACGGCGTCGACGAGCCATCGCTCGAGGAACGCGACATCGCGCGGCGTGACGAGCTCGTGCGTGGGGAGCGTGACCAGCCGCGCGGCGAGGCGCTCCGCGCCCGGCGTCGGCGTGGATCCACGCAGGAGCGGCGCGACCGCCGGCAGGTGCGGGAGCGGGATCGGGTACGACCGCGCGACGCCATGGCGCGCGGGCTCCGCTCCGATGTCGCGGCCGGGCGCGAGGAGCACCGGATAGCGGAGCCACCCCGCGGCGCCGCGCGCGTCGACCCGCACCGCGGCGCCGGGAACCGCGTCGAGCGCGGCCTGCCAGCGGCCGGCCACGCGGCGCCGCGCCTCCGTCGCCGCCGCCGAGTACGGCCTGGTCACCGTCAACACGCGCGCGGTGGCCGCCGATCCGCCGCCGGGTGGCACCGGAGGTCGATAGACCGTCTCGCCGAGGCGCAGGAACGGGAGCGCCGCCGGGATCGCGTAGGTCGACGGGCGCCCCAGCGCCCATTGCGCGGCCAGCTTCATCACGAAGGCCGCACCCGCCCCGCTCGCCGCCGGCGGCGGAGGCAGGCGGAGATGCTCCGCGGCCTCGGCATCGTGCACGAGCAAGGCGCCGCCCCCGCCACCGGTCTCACCCTTGCCACGGCCGAAGCTCAGCACCGCGAGGTCGCCGAACGCCCCGAGCGGGCGACCCTCCCAGCGGCCGCCCACGGCCTGCGCCGCATCCTCGATGAGCAGCGCACCCGCGCGCCGTGCGACCTCGCGCACCGGGTCCAGGGGGACCGGCACGCCGAAGAGGTGCACCACCACGACCGCGCACGCCCCGCCGCCGGTCGCCGCCGCGAGCGACGCCGGCTCCGGGGCGAGCGTCGCCGGATCGAGGTCGTAGAACCGCACGGGGACTCCCGCGCCCACGGCGGCCGACACGATGTCATAGCACGCGAAGGCGGGCAGCGCACACGGCAGCGCCGGTCGCCGGCGCGCCGCGGCCTCGAGCGCGAGGCGCAACGCCGAGGTGCCGGAGTCGGTGAGGTGCACCGCGGTCGCGCCGAACTCGGACGCGAGCGAGGCGGTCAGGGCTGCGCGCGGGTCGCCGCGCCCGACGGACGCGGCGACCGCCGCGAGCGGGAGGGGCGAGTGGACGGGGAGCTGCCGGTGCACGGCGCGGCGTCCCTAGCGCCCCGCCGGCGGCGGAGCGTCCGGCTTCACGCGGAGCACGCGGACCGCGCCGTCCGCCCAGACCGGCGCGCAGCACGCGGCGAAGTGCGCCTCGACCGCCGCCGAGTCGAGTCCCCCCCGGCGGGCATAGTGCCCCCACTCGAGGGTGTCGAACGCGATCCAGGTGACCTGCTCGGCGGCGAGCGTCCGCGGTGACGGCACGCCCCCCGCGGAGTCGACGGCGAAGATCGACCGGCCCTCGGTCGGGAGCTGCATCACGATGTAAGGCGCCGCGAGCACGCGCTCGCCGGGTGCGACGTTGGCGCGCAGCCACGCGACCGCGGGCCGCTCCGGCGCACGCAAGAGAAGCGCCGCCGCCGCGGTGCGGGCGAGCCCCTCCGTCACCAGCAGCGCGACGGCGAGCACCGGCCAGCGGAGGAGGCGCGACCCCGCGGTCGGTTCCGCGCGGAGGGCCTCCGCGAGCCACGCCGCCGCGAGCACGGCGAAGAGCGGGTAGAGCATCGCGAAGTACTGGGGCGGCTGGTCCGCCTGCAGCAGCACGAACGGGAAGGCCAGCAGCAGCGCGAACGCGAACGGGAGCAGCTCGCGTCGCGCGACGGCCCGCAGCGCCCCGACGGTGCCAAGCGCCAGCAGGAACGGCGCCTGCGACGCGAGGAAGTCGAGGCCGTGCTCGATCGTGCGCAGGTCGACCGCCAGGCGCCCGAGCCGGATCGCCCCTTCGCCGCTCGCGACGTCGGGGCGCGCGAGCGTCTCCACCCAACCGCGCAGGAACGTCGCGGGGTCGCTGAGGTAGAGGGCGCCATACGTGGCGGCCGCGACCGCCGTCCCCACGCACAGTCCCGCGAGCTTCGCGCCGCGCCCCGCGCGCACCGCAGGCGCGACGTCCAGCCAGGGCGCGAGCGCCATCGCCGGGAGCACCACGAGGGCATTGGCCTTGGTGAGCAGCAGCCCGGCGCTCGCGACCGCGACGGCGAGGCCCGCGCGCGCGCCGGTCGCGGTCAGCGCCGCGAGGAGGGCGCAGAGCCAGGCCAGCTGCAGCGGTTCGATGAGCGCGCGCGATCCGAGGTCGATCGCGGGGAAGCACGCGCCCCAGAGCAGCACGCTCCACCACGCCACGCGCGGATCCGGGTCGAGCCGGCGTACCGCGCGCCAGAGGAGCGCGAGCGAGAGCGCCCCGAGCAGCACGGACAGCAGCCTGGCGGTGAGCAGCGTGGGGGTGGCGACGCGGAAGACGAGGCCGAGCACCACGTGATAGAGCGGCGCCTTGTGCAGGTCGGGCGAGACGACCCCGGCCGTGGCCCACTCGCGCACGGAGAGCGGCCAGCCGCCTTCATCGACGTGCGTGGGGAGCGACAGCAGCGCCGCGGCCGCACGCAGGGCGACGAGGAGGGCGACCAGGGCCCACAGCGCGCGCGCGCCCGGCACGCGCGGCAGCGCAGCCGCGGTGGAGCGCGGCGGGGCGGGCTCAGCGGTCGAGGCGGAGGGCGGGATGGTCACGCAGCTGGTCGAGGATGTGGGGATTGCGCAGCGCGCTCGCGTTGATGACCGGGCGGCCGGCGACCGCGTCACGCGCCGCGCGCTCGGAGCGCTTGCCATTGAGCGTCGCGGGGAGCTCGGCGACGTCCGCGATCGCTGCCGGGACGTGGTCGGCCGAGGTGCGGTCACGGATCGTGCGCTTGATCCGGTGCACGAGCGGCCGGTCGAGCGCGACGCCGTCGCGCAGCACCACGAGCAGCACGAGCCGGGAGCCGCCGAGCTCGTCGGGGGCCGGCTGCTCGATCGCCATCGCCTCGCGCACCTCGTCGATCGACTCCGCCACCGACGTGATCTCCCCCGGGCCGATCCGGATCCCGCGCACCTTCAGCACGCCGTCCGAGCGCCCGAGCACCCGCGCGGACCCGCGCGGGGTGAGCTGGATCGTGTCGCCGTGCGTCCAGCGCCCGGGCCGCTGCGCGAAGTAGGCCTCGTGGAATCGGTGCCGCCCGTCATCGCCCAGGAACCCGAGCGGACGCGAGGGGAACGGCGTCGTGCAGACGAGCTCGCCCACGCCGTCGGGTCCGGACTCGTCGGCGCGGACGCCCATCGCCAGGCTCACGCACTGCGACTCGCCGCGCCACACCGGGAGCAGCGGGTTCCCGAGCACGAAGCAGCCGATGATGTCGGTGCCGCCGGAGATCGACTGCAGTGGCCGCCCCGGGAGCTCCGCCGCGACCCAATCGAAGAGCGGCTCGCGCAGCACGGCGCCGGTCGAGAGCACGGCGCGGACGCGGTCGAGCCCGAGGAGTGACGGCCGAACGCCCGCGTCGCGCGACGCCTGGAGCAGGGCGGGGGAGACGCCGAGCACGGTGGTGCCCGAGGCCGCCGCCACGCGCCAGAGCGCGTCGGGGCCGGGCGCGCCGACCGAGCCGTCGTAGGTGACCACGGCGGCGCCGGCGGCGAGCGCCGAGATCGTCCAGTGCCACATCATCCATCCGCACGTGGTCTGGAACAGGAGGCGGTCGCCCGGGCCGAGGTCGCAGTGGAGGCGGTGCTCCTTGAGATGCTCGAGGAGCGTGCCGCCCGCCCCGTGCACGATCGCCTTCGGCAGTCCCGTGGTGCCCGACGAGTAGAGCACGTGGAGCGGATGCGAGAAGGGCAGGCGCGGCCACGCGAACGGCGCATCGTCGGCCCCGTCGGCGCGGGACTCGTACGACAGGGCGGCATGCGGCCACTCCGACGGGGGCGCGCCGCGCGTGAACAGGGTGTGGCGCACGGTCGGCAACGCCATCGCCACCTCCCGGCCCGCCGGGCGCAGGTCGCGCGTCCGGCCGTCCTGCACGAACTCCGCGGTCATCACGAGGAGCTCCGGGCCGAACTGGCGGAAGCGGTCGACGACCGCAGCGGGCGCGAGCTCCGGGCCGCACGACGACCAGGTCGCGCCGAGTCCCACCGCCGCGAGGGCGAGGGTGAGCGTCGCCGCGTCGTGCGCCGCCACCGCCGCGACGCGCGATCCTGCCGTGACGCCCAGGCCGGCGAGGACGCGCGCGGCACGCGCGACATCGGCGCGGAGCGCCCCGCGTGTGATCGGCCGCGGCGCGGTCCCCTCGTGGCATTCGACGACCGCCACCGCGTCATCGGGCGCGCCGCGCCCGTCGAGCAGGTGGGCCGTGTACGAGAGCCGGAGCCCCGGGAACCACTCCGCCTCCTCGATCACGTCCGAGGTGCACGCGGGCGTCCGTGCGCCCTCGGCGTCGAGCGGCAGCCACTCGACGAGGCGGTCCCAGAATGCCGCGGGCTCGCGGACCGACCAGTCGTGGAAGGCCGCCCATGCGGCGCGCGCGTCGGCCATGTCGTCATCGGATGCGCCCGGGACCCGGCCGGCCGGCGGCCCCGGGGCGCGCTCGGCGCAGAAGCGCATGAACGTCGCCAGCTGGCTCCGTGCCGCTCGAGCGGGATCGGGCCGCCAGAGCGCCAGCGGCTCCGTCACGCCGGCCCGCCCCGCTGGCACGCGTGCACGAACGCGATGATCCGGTTCATCCCGTCGAAGTTCTCGCGCGTGAGCGCACCGCGGTCGATCCGGATCCCGAGGCGGCCCTCGAGGAAGAGCACGAGCTGCACGAAGCCGAGGCTCGTGAGGATGCCGCGCTCGAGGAACGAGCCCTCGTCGTCGCCGGCGATGAGCATCTCGGCGTCGCCGAAGTGGTACTGGTCGTCGAGCCACTCGACGATCAGGCGGCGCAGCGCGCCGTCAGAACTGGGCATAGATGAAGCTACCACGCGCGAGTGGTGCGAACAGGAGCAGCCAGGCGAGTGCCGCACCGAGCGCGATGCCGATCACCGGCGCGGGGCGCGCGGTCCACCACGCGCGAAGTGCCCGGAACGGCGCGAGCACCTCGAGATGGTGCGCGACGACCGTCACCAGCGCGGCGGCGCCGTTCACGAGCAGCAGCTCGTCGACCGCGAACGGCATCCCGGCACCCGCGCCCGCGAGTCCGCGCACGAACGCGAGGGCGCTCCCGAGGTCGGGACTGCGGAACAGGATGAGCGAGCCGAGGAACCACGCGGTGGTCAGCGCCCACGCGCCGGCCGCGTACGCCGCCGAACGGCGCGCCGTCACCCAGCGTCGGTCCACCCGGCAGCGCGCGCGATACCAGGCGTCCCAGTGATGGTGCGCGGCCAGCGCACCGCCGTGCAGCAGCCCCCAGACGAGGAACGTGGTGCTCGCGCCGTGCCAGAGCCCGGAGAGGGCGAACACCAGCACCAGCGCCGTCCCGACGCGGCCGTGCAGCGCCCCGGCGCCGGTCACCATCGGTCCGAACAGGTAGTCGAACAGCCAGCGCGTGAGCGAGATGTGCCAGCGCCCCCAGAACTCCGGCATCGAGCGGCTCAGGAACGGTCGGTCGAAGTTGGCCGACAGTTCGATCGCGAAGAGCCGCGCCAGGCCGATCGCGAGGAGCGAGTAGCCGGCGAAGTCGCAGAACACCTGCAGCGCGTAGCCCACGAGGCCGCCCCAGTGCGCGGCCGCCCCGGCCGTCCCGGCGCTCGCGAACACCGGGTCGACGACGGCCGGGGCGAGCCAGTCGGCGAGATACGCCTTCATCCACCAACCCGTGAACAACGCACCGCCCGCCGCGGCGAAGTCGACCTCGGCGAGTCGCCGGTCGCGCGCGAGCTGGGGGAGCATCTCCGATGCCCGCGTGATCGGGCCGGCCACCAGCTGCGGGAAGAAGGTGACGAACGTGGCCACGCGCAGCAGCGAGCGTTCGGCGGGACGCCGCGCATGGTGCACATCGAGCAGGTAGCCCACCGCGATCAGCGTGCGGTACGACAGCCCGATCGGCACCGCGAACTCCGCCGTGCGGGCGAACCGCGCCAACCCGCCCGCGTGCAGCGCCTCGAGCAGCGGCGCGAGCAGGAACCCGCGGTACTTGAACCAGGCGAGGACCGCGACGTGGAGCAGGATGCCGCCCCAGAGCGCGAGCCGCCGGAGCCGCGGCGTGCCGCGCTCGAGCAGCAGCGCCGCGCCCCACGTCGCGAGCGTCGTGGCCGCCAGGAGCGGCACCCATTCGAGGCTCCACGAGGCGAAGCACGCCACGCTCGCCACGAGCAGGACCCCGTTCTGCACGGCGGCGCGGCGCGGCAGCGCCCAGTGCAGCGCCAGCGTGACCGCCAGGAAGGCCGCGAAGGCGAGACCGGTCGGCGTCACGGCGGGTCGGCGAGGAAGGCGAGTGGCCCCGCAAGCGCCCACGCGGTGAACCGCGCGTTCCCCGGCGGGAGGATGTGGTCGAAGTCCCCGCCGAAGTCGTCGTCGGTGAGCGGCGTCCCCGTCGTCAGGTCCACGACCGGCACGTCGCGCCCGCGCGCGAGCGAATCGACCATGCCGGCGAAGCGGGGCAACGTGGTCCGCCTCGCCTTGGGCGTGAGCGTGACGGGCATCCGCGGGTAGAGCAGGATGGTGGGGGCGACGCCGCGCCCGCGCAGCGTGTCGAGCATCGCGCCCAGCGCCTCCAGCTCGCTGCGTGCGCCGATGCAGCGGTCCCCGTCCTCCACCATGCCGCGCCAGAGTGCCACGAGCGTCTCGAATCCGGCCCGCCGGCGTTCCTCCGGTCCGGGCAGCAGCGCGGCGCGCGCGCCGGCGAGGATGCGGCCGTGCCCCCGGTCCTGCACGAGCGCCGAGCGTCGCCACAGGCGCGACCAGCGGTAGCCGATGAAGTTGTCGTTGTACGCCGTGAACCCGTGCGTGCGGACGTCGGCGAGGTAGTCCGCCCACGTCCACGCGCGCGCGGGCAGGTTGCGCGGCGGGGCATCGAGCGGGCAGGAGTCCCACCACTCGGTCACGATCACCGCGCGACGCCAGCGGCGGCCGCGCGGCGCGGCGCCGTCGCCCGCATCGGCGTCGAGGAGCGGCAGCAGGCGGCGCTCGAGCACCCAGCGGTACGAGGACAGCTTGCCCCATTCGACCGGCACGGCGAGCAGTTCCTCCCGCCCGCCGGAGCGCGCGCGGAGCGAGTCGCCGACCACGAGGAAGGTCCGTGCGTGGCTCGAACCGATGACCAGCGTGGTCGGTGCGGTGCGGCGGAGGGCGGCGACCGCATCCTCGACCTCGGCGAGGCGCCTTGGGGGCGCGAGGCGCCCGGCGACGAGGTCAGCCGCGGCGAGGGTGAGCGCCGCGGTGGACAAGATGACCAAGGGCCGCATCCACCGGCGTCGCTGCGCCGAGTGCTGCGGCCCTTCGTTCGATTGGCTCGCGTCCGTTGCGGGCGTCACCGCCGGAAGGTACTACCAGCCACCCTTCCGGAAAATGACCACGGGCGCGGTCATCACCATGATGCGCAGGTCCTGCAGGAAGGACTGGCGCTCGATGTAGTGCAGGTCCGCGGAGACCTTCTTCCGGACGTCGTCGATGCACGTGTCGTAGTGCAGCGTGATCTGCGCCTGCCCCGTGATGCCCGGGCGCACGCGCTGGCGCGAGGGGTAGCTCGGGATCTCCTCACGGAGGCGGCGGAAGATCTCCGGCTGCTCCGGCCGCGGACCCACGATGTTCATGTCCCCGCGCAGCACGTTGAAGAGCTGCGGCAGTTCATCGAGGCGCGTCTTGCGGAGGAACTTCCCGATCGGCGTGATGCGCGGGTCGGTCGAGGACGCCCACACCTGCGCTTCGCCGCCCTTGGGCGCGACCCGCATCGTGCGGAACTTGTAGATGGTGAACGGGCGCCCACCGAGGTCTTCCTTCCGACGGTGGTTGCCGCCGCTGCCGCGCCGCAGGTCGAGCCCGATGCGCGTCTGCCGGTAGAGCACCGGGCCAGGGGACGAGAGCTTGACGGCGATGGCGACGGCCAGCAGGACCGGCGCGGCGACGACGATCCCGATCGCCGCGACAACGACGTTCAGCGCCCGCCGCGCGCCCTCACGCTCATGCGGGTGCTCCTCCGCGACGACCCGGACGGGCCGCGAAGCCGACATGCTCGTCGGCGACACATCGAGGCGGTAGATGGTCATGCCGCCTGTTTCTCGCACACCATGTGCCCGACCAATGAGGCCCGGCACAAACGAGCCTTCGCGTTGCAGGACAACGAGTTAGGAGAACTCTACCCCGAGGCGGAACAGGCTCGGTCCTGTGGCGCTGTCGACTCGACGCAACAGAATGGCGTCAGAGGCGCGTGACGGGTGGGAGCTCGAGCTCGAAGAAGAAGCGCGTCCCCACGCCGGCGGCGGTCTCGAACTGGAGCTCCGAGCCCATCGCATTCAGGAGCTTCCGGCACATCGCGAGCCCGAGGCCGGTGCCCGAGAAGAAGAACCCCGAGCGCGCCGACCGGCCGGACGCGCGGCGGAAGGGCCGGTACAGCGTGCCCAGCGCGTCCTCGGAGATCCCGCGACCGGTGTCGCGCACCGAGAACTCGAGCCGGGTGAGCCCGACGGCGCGACACGAGAGTTCCACGCTCCCCTCGTCGGTGAACTTCAGGGCGTTGGTCGTGAGGTTGAGCAGGAGCCGCCCGAGGGCCATCGGCCAGCCCAGCCGCTGGTCGGAGGGCGGCGCATGGATCCGCACCGCGAGCCCCTTCTCCTCCGCGATCGGCCGCACCATGTCGACGACCGACTCCAGCATCTCGCCCACCGAGAAGGGGACCGCCTCGGACTCGGCCAGCTCGTCGCCGCGGCGCGCCATCTCGATCACGTCGTTCGCCATGGACGAGAGGCCGAGGGAGGCGCTGTAGATCAGCCGCAGCTGCTTGCGCTGCACGTCGTTGACGGGCCCGGAGTGGCCGCGCTCCAAGGTCTCGGCGAGGCAGCGGATGGAGGTGAGCGGGGACCGGATGTCGTGGGCGACCTCCACGACGAGGTTCAGGCCGTCCGGGCCCGCGAGGTGCGACGAGAAGTACCGGTCCCAGTCGGGCTCTATCGCGCGGCGGACGAGGTCGATCCCCTTCACCAGCGCGAGCGCGCGCTCGCGCTCGATCTCCTCGGCGGCCGAGAGCAGGTCGAGCACCACCGACGAGATCCGCTCGAGGAGGAACCGGCCCACGGCGCTCGCCCCCGCACCGCGCTCGGGGATCCGGCCGCGCGCGGCGGCGACGATCGCGCCCGTGATCGTCTCCAGCACCTGGGCCGTCTCGTCCGCATCATAGGCGCGCCCCAACGCCTGGGCCCACCCACGCATCACCTCATCGGCCGCTCGGCGAACCAGGCGCTCGAGCTCGTCCGTCGGATCGACGTGCCCCGTCTGGGACGTCAATCCGAGGATGGCTCCCCCGCCGATTCTCTTCGCCGACCGGGTCACTTGCCGGCGGATTCGCTGGCGACGGCGTCGCGCTGGAGCCCGTGGCGCTCCATGAGCCGGTACAGCGTGGTGCGATCCACCCCCGCGAGGCGCGCCGCCTTCGACATGTTGCCGTCGGCGGTCCGGACGAGCTGGGTGAGGTACGCCACCTCGAACTGGGCGATCACCCGCTCGCGCGCGGCGTGGTAGCTCTCGCCCTCCAGGTTCTCGGGCAGCAGCGGGTAGTTCGCTGCGGCCCGCGCAGCCCCGCCGGCATCGCCCTCCGACCCCTGAAGCGGGATGTCCGCGGGTTCGATCTGCTGGCCGGGGTCCAGGAGGACCGCGGCGTGCTCGATGGCGTTCTGCAGCTCGCGCACGTTGCCGGGCCACCGGTACGCCTTGAGCGCGCGGATGGCCGCCGGCGTGAAGCGCGGCACGGCCAGGTCCGGCCCCCGGTGCTGGCGCCAATGCGTCGCCATGAAGTGCTCCGCCAGGAGCGGGATGTCCTCCTGCCGCTCCCGCAGGGCCGGGAGGCGGATGGGGACCACGCGCAACCGATAGTAGAGGTCCTCCCGCAGGACCCCCTGGGACACCGCGTCGTCCGCATCGCGGTTCGATGCCGCGATGAACCGCACGTTCACCACCGCCGACGTCGTCGACGCCCCCACGCGCCGGACCACGCCGTCCTGGATCACGCGCAAGAGCTTCGCCTGCAGTGGCTTCGGCATCTCGGTGAGCTCGTCCAGGAAGAGCGTGCCGCCGTTGGCCGTCTCGAGCAGGCCGGCCTTGTCCCGCACGGCGCCGGTGAAGGCGCCCTTCACATGCCCGAACATCTCCGACTCGAGCAGGCCCTCGGGGAGGGCGGCGCAATTGACGGCGGTGATCTCGCGGGCGCGGCGCCGGCTCCTTCGATGGATGAACTGCGCGATGAGTTCCTTGCCTGCCCCCGTCTCGCCCGTGATGAAGACGGAGGCATCCGTGTCGGCGACCTTGCGGGCGAGTTCAAGGCAGCGGACGAACGACGGCGAGACGCCGAGGGGCGCGTCGCGGTCGGTGGTGGCGCTCGCGCCCTTCGGTGCGGTCTCGGACTCGCGCGCGACCAGGATCGTGTGCGCCGCGCGGCCGACCAGGATCTCGAGATGGGCCGCCGAGAAGGGCTTGGGCAGGTAGTCCCACGCTCCCTTGCGGAGCGCCTCGACGTTCGTGGCGACGCTCGGATTGCCCGTCATGACGATCATGATGGTGCCGGGCCGCGCCTCGGTGACGCTCTCGATGAGCTCGATGCCGGAGAGGTCCGGCAGGTAGAGGTCGGTGAGGATGATGTCGTAGGCCCGACGCAGCGCCATCCGCCGGCCCTCGTCCCCCTTCGACGCGACATCGACCCGATAGCCGAGCCCGTTCAGGATCGACTTGCAGCTCTCGCGAAGCGTCCGCTCGTCGTCGACGATGAGGAGCGAGAGGCTCTCGCGGAACTCGGCGGGGACCAGGGAGTGCTCATCCCGGCCGGGGATCTGGGCGGCGTCGGCTTGGCTCATGCGCCTAATAAGACTCGAATCGTGGCGTTGGCGCAACATTGTGTTGGCCGAGCCATACTACGTAGCGCCTGTGCCGAACACAGTCAAGAGTCGTCGTTGGATGCGGCGGCTATATTCTTGCTGAGACGCTCGTTGCGGACCCACGAGACCCCGACCCCTGCGGATCTGGAATGCACCCGACAAGACCGATGACCCCCTCGGACCCGACCCCGGCCATCGATGGAGAGGCCCGCGTGGACCTCCCCCCGGATGAAGACGAAGGTGGTGTCGGCATCGGACGGCTGGTCGACGCGATCCTGCGCCGGAAGTGGCTGGTCCTGGCGCTCACGCTCGCCGGGCTGGGGGCAGGGGCCGCCCTGACGAACGTCGTGGCCCCCGTGTACGAGGCCCAGGCGACGATCCACATCGAGACGCCGCCGCGTTCGGGCGCGGCGTCCACCGTCGGGACGCCGATCCGGACGAGCCAGCTCTTCGACTCGCGGGCGTGGCTCGAGCTCCTCCGCTCCTTCCGCGTCCTCGATTCGGTGGTGAAGCGGGAGCGGCTCTACCTGACGGTCGCTGATGCCGCGGACCGGGGGTGGTTCGACGACTTCGACGTGGACTCGGTGTTCGCGACCGGGACGTTCGTGCTCACCGCGGGTGCGGACGGCCGGCTGACGCTGGCGGGCCAGAACGGCAGCGTCATCGACCGGGGCTCCGCCGGCGACTCGCTGGGGCGGGGCATCGGGTTCCGATGGACCCCACGCCGCGTGCCGGCCGGACGCTCGATCTCGTTCTCGCTCATCACGCTCCGCGATGCCGCGGTGACGCTCAACGCCGGGCTCACGGCGGCGCTTCCGCCGCAGGATGGCGCGCTCATGCGCCTCTCGCTTCGTGGGAGCGATCCCGAGCACCTGGCGGCGACGCTGAACCAGGTGGCGTCGAGCTTCGTCGAGACGGCGGCGCTCCTCAAGCGCGAGAAGCTGACGGTGTTCACCGAGGTCCTGGAGGCGCAGCTGCAGCGCGCCTTCTCGGAACTGCGCGCCTCCGAGCAGGCACTCGAGAACTTCCGGGTGGGGACCATCACGCTGCCGACCGACCGGGGCGGCGCGGCCATCGCCCCGGGTCTCGCGGAGACCCGCGACCCGGTGTTCCTCGCCTTCTTCCAGCTGCGCGTGGACCGTGACGGACTGGCGAACCAGCGTGAGGCCCTCGCCCGCGCGCTGCGCGTGCCGCTCGACTCGTCGTCCTCGCTCGTCGTCTCCCTCGGCGCGATCGCCGCCGCGCAGGCGTCCGCGGAGCTCTCGGCCACGCTCACCGACTTGGCGACCCGCCGCGCCGAGGCGCGCCGGCTCCGCCTGGCCTTCACCCCCGAGCACCCGCCGCTGCGCGCGCTCGAGCGCGAGATCGACGAGATCGAGCGGGTGACGCTGCGCGCCCAGGCGGCCGAGGTGCTCGAGAACCTCGATGCGCAGATCCGCGACTATGATGTGCGCATCGCGGCGTCGTCGCGCGAGATGCAGCAGATCCCCCCGCGCATGAGCGAGGAGGCGCGTCTCGCCCGCGCGGTCTCGATCAACAACAACCTCTACACCACGCTCCAGGCGTCATTCGAGCAGGCGAAGCTCGCCGAGCTCAGCGCGGCGCCGGACGTGCGGGTCCTCGACGCCGCGGTGGCGCCGCGCCGTCCGATCCGCGACCAGATGCTCCTGCTCCTCGTCGCCGGCTTCGCCGGCGGTCTCGCGCTGGGCGTGCTGCTGGCGATCCTGCTGGACCGCTTCGACTCGCGGATCCGCTATCCGGACCAGATCACGCGCGGCCTCGGCATGTCGATCCTGGGAGTCGTGCCGTTGCTCCAGCGTGACCGACGGGGCCAGCCGCTCGCCGAGAGCGCGTCTCAGCTGCTGGAGTCGCTGCGGGCGATCCGCCTCTCGCTCATCTACGCGCACGGCACGGCGGGACCCTTCGTCACGACCGTCACCAGCCCGGGCTCCGGCGAGGGCAAGTCGTTCATCTCGGCCGCGCTGGCGCGGAGCTTCGCCGAGGCCGGTCGACGGACCCTGATCATCGACGGCGACACTCGGCGCGGCGTCCTGCACCAGACGTTCGGCCTCTCCCGCAAGCCCGGGCTGCTCGACGTACTGTCGGGGCACGCGACGATCGAGCAGGCCGTGCAGCGCGTCCCGGACCGGGAGGTCGACTTCATCGGGGGCGGTCGCCGGATGTCCGCCGGGCCCGAGCTCCTCGCGTCGGCGGCGATGGTGCGGCTGCTGGCCTCGCTCCGGGAGCGCTACCAGGTGATCATCATCGACAGTCCGCCGCTCGGCGCCGGTGTCGACCCGCTCGTGCTCGCGTCGCTGGCCGGGAGCATGGTGCTGGTCCTGCGCAATGGGGTGTCGGACCGCGAGCTCGCCGAGTCCAAGGTCACCGAGCTCCGGCGGGTGCCGACGCGCCTGCTCGGCGCGGTGCTGAACGACGTGTCCACGCGCGGCACCTACCGGTACTACTCGTACCTGCCGGGGTACGGCGCCGTCGACGAGTCGGGCACGAACGAGGCGAGCGCGCCGCGCAGCGGTCGCGCCCTGCACGCGGGATCGTAGGGGGCGCGGGGGCCGCGGCCCCCGCGCGGAGCTAGTGGACCTGCCCCTCGAACCGGCTGATGTGCAGCATGCCGCCGCCGTTGGTGGCGGCACGCGAGGCATGCATCGCGATGCTGGCGCGCATGAGCATGTCGCTCGGCTCGATCGGCGACTGATGGAAGTCGTCGACCGCATCGTATCCCGCCGCGACGCTGAATCCGCGGGCGGCCAGCGCGGCCGCAGTCGCCTCGGCGAGGCGCTCGGTGAGGCGGACCGCGCCGGTCTGGTCGGTGCCCTGCGCGATCACGGCGAACTCGCCGGGGCCGAGGAGGCCGATGATGTCGGAGGTCCGGCCCGCGCGGCGGATCACCGTCGCGAGTTCGTCGCTGAGGGAGGTGACCGCCGCGTTGTCGAGCGCGCCCCCGGAGACCGGGGTGAGCACGATGCAGGCGAACGGCTCACGGTCGCGGAACGCCTGCGACCCGATCTCGCGCGCGCGTCGGGCGAGGCCGCGCATGTTGTACAGGCCGGTCGCCTCGTCCACGAGGCCTTCCTCGCGCATCCGGTCGACCTCCTGCTTCGCGCGCACGTACGCCCCCAGTCGCAGCGGGAGTTCCTCGGCGTCGAGCGCCGAACCGATGAAGTCCCACGCCCCGGCCCGCAGGGCCTCGAGGCGCTTGAGGCGGCTCGAGTGGCCGGGGCTCGTCATGAGGATCGGCGTCACCGCGCTGATGCGAGCGTTCGCGCGCAGCTCGCGGCACACGTCGAAGCCGTCGCGGTCCGGCAGGTCCGTGTCGAGGATGATCAGGTCGGGCTGCGCCGCCTCGGCGCGCTCGATCGCCTGCTTCCCCGTGTACGCACGCAGCACGGCATGTCCCGCCGGTCCGAGGATGCTCTCGAGGGACCGCGCGTGCCATTCCTGACTGTTGGCGATCAGCGTCAGGGGCGGACGCGAGGACTTGGATGGTTCGGTCATTGCGTGGCTGGCGGGCTCGATAAGGTGAAGGCGAGCGCCCTGCGTTCGCACGCCGAGCGTCTGGACTCACACCGCACGACGCGTGCGCGCGTTTACCCTATGGCTAAATGCATGGTCGCAAACGAGTTAGAACATAGGTCCGCACCGGAATCGTCACAAGTGCGATGCGCCTCGTCCACAATGCCGTCGCGATCGGTGCCGCTCCGACGCAACGCGTGTCCGCGCGCGGCGCGCCTCCTCCCTCATCACACTATACTTTCCGGCATGCGCCTCTCCCTCTCCTCCGCGCGCCGCATCCTGTTCGCGTTCGCCATGGCGGCGCTCCTCCCGCAGGCGACGCACGCCCAGGACCCGACGCCGGGCGGCTGGAACGCCTCGCGCGCGGAGCTCGAGCGGCTCGCACAGACCCTCGAGCAGTCCGCGAACGCCAGCGCCTACGGGGCGCGGTCGCGCGCGCAGGCACGCGCGCAGCTCCTGGCGGTCCGCCGCCGGTTGGCCGAAGGCGACTTCTTCGTGGGGGAGCGGATCCACGTGAGCATCGACGGGCAGCAGCTCACGCTGCGCGACACCCTCACCGTCTCGGATTCGCTCGTGCTCGCCATCCCGAACGTCCGGCGCGTGCGGCTCGCCGGCGTGCTCCGCTCGGAGCTCGGCGACCGGCTGACACGCGAGGTGAGCGAAGTCGTGCGCGGGGCGACGGTGAGCGCGCGGACGCTCCTCCGGCTCGCGGTGTTCGGGGAAGTGGCGTCGCCCGGCTTCCTGAGCGTGCCGCCGGAGATGACCATCGACCAGCTGGTCACGCGCGCCGGCGGCCCGACCGCGGGCGCCGACTTCGCGAAGGCGACGGTGCGGCGGGGCGAGCTCACCCTCCTGACCGGCGCGCAGGTGCAGTCCGCGATCGCGCGTGGTCAGAATGTCGCGCAGCTCGACCTGCGGTCGGGCGACGCGCTCGTCCTGCCGCTGCGGCGCCCGGGCTGGGACCGCGCGACGGCCCTCCAGGCGGCGGGCATCCTCATCGGCCCGCTGGTCACGGTCCTGCTGGTCCGCTGAGCACCCGCGGCGTCGGCTCCCAGACCGG
>CAZPJF010000032.1:0-16657 GCA_964586095.1 uncultured Gemmatimonas sp.
GCTCGCGGCCGCGACCGCGAGCGCGAGGAGCGCGGCGAGCCGCCACCGCGCCGCACGGCGCGCCCGGCCGGCGCCGTGCGGCGCGCGGGGGAATCGCTCCCGGCTCATGGGTCGAGCAGCTCCCGCACCGCGCGCAGGAGTCCGCTCGGCGCGAACGGCTTCTGCAGCAGGCGCGGGTCGCGCTCGGGCTCGATCGCCCGGTCGGTGAAGCCGGTGATGTACAGCACGCGGCAGTCGGGGTTGCGCGACCGCGCCGCGGCCGCGAGCTCGGGGCCCTGGACCTTCGGCATCACGACGTCGGTCACCAGGAGGTGCCAGTCCGGGGTCGAGCGCTCGAGGAAGGCGAGCCCCTGCGCCGGGTCCCCGAACGCGTGCACGGTGTAGCCCGCCGAGCGGAGCGCGCGCTCGGCGAGGTGCCGCACCGCGTCGTCGTCGTCGACCAGGACGACGGTCTCGGTGCCGGTGAGGGCGGCGCCCGCGCGCGAGGCGCCAGTGCGCGGTTCGTCGGCGTCGGCGAGCCAGGGGAGGTAGACCTTGAACGTCGACCCGCGGCCGGGCTCGCTGTAGACGAAGACGCCGCCGCCCGCCTGCTCGACGATGCCGTGGACCGTCGCGAGGCCGAGTCCGGTGCCGCGCCCCGCCTCCTTGGTGGTGAAGAAGGCCTCGAAGATGCGCTCGCGCACCTCGGCGCTCATGCCGATCCCGGTGTCGCTCACCGAGAACAGCGCATACCGCCCCGCGGCGAGCGCGAGGTTCCCGAACCGCACCCCGTCCTCGAAGTCGATCACGCGCGTCTGGAGCGTGAGGCGCCCGCCGTCCGGCATCGCGTCGCGCGCGTTCACGCAGAGGTTCATGATGACCTGCTCGAGCTGCCCGGGGTCGATCCGCACGAAGCCGGGGTCGTCACCGATCTCCACCGCGAGCTCGATCTGCGGGCCGATCAGGCGCTGCAGCAGCTTGGCCATCCCGCGCACGACCTCGCCGGGCGCCACGGCGCGCCGGTCGAGCACGGCGCTGCGGCTGAACGCGAGCAGTTGCCGCGTGAGCGCCGTCGCGCGGTCCGCGGCCGCGACGATCTCGACGACGTCGTCCCGGAGCGCGTCGCGGTCGGGCAGGCCGTCGGCGACGAACTCCGCGTAGCCCTTGATCGCGGTGAGCAGGTTGTTGAAGTCGTGCGCGATGCTCCCCGAGAGCCGCCCGAGCGCTTCCATCTTCTGCGCCTGCTCGAACTGGCGCTGCAGCTGCCGCAGCCGCGAGATGTCGTGGGCGAGGCCGAGCATCCGCACCGGCGTGCGGTTCGCGTCGAAGAAGACGCGTCCGCGGCTCATGATCCAGCGGTAGGTGCCGTCGGGCTGTCGGAGGCGCAGCTCGGAGTCGAAGTGGCCCTCCGCCTCGGGGTCGGTCTGGGCGCGGCGGATGGACGCCTGCACCACCGGCTGGTCGTCCGGGTGCGTGAGCGCGCGGAAGTGCTCGAGCGTCCCACCAAAGGTGCCGGGCTCGAGTCCGGCCAGGCGCTCGAGCTGCTCCGACCACGTCACGCGCCCGGTGCGCAGATCCCACTCCCACGTGCCCGCCTCGGCGGCCGTGAGCACCGTCTGCATCCGCTCCTCGCTGCGGAGGAGCGCGCGCGTCGCCTGGCGCCGGTCGATCGCCTGGGCGAACTGCGAGGCGATGGTGTCGATGAGGCGCTGTTCCTCGACGAGGAAGGGCTCCGCGCTGTCGGGCGCCGGTGCGGTGAGCACCACGGCGATCGACCCGGGTTGCCCCTCGGCCGAGGTGAAGGTGCTGGTGATGGCCGGCGCGTCGGGCCGGAACGCCCCGGCGGTGGCGACGAGCTCGCCGAGCCGCACGGCCGCGGCCGTCCGCTCCGGGAACTGGAAGGCGCCCGGCAGGAGGGCGGCGAGACGTTCGAGGAGGGTGCGGAGGTCGAGCTCCGGTGTCTCGAGCAGCCGCGCCGTCTCGTAGAGGGCCGTGAGCTCCTTCACGCGCTCGCGCAGCGCGGCGTCGGTGGCGCGCGCGGTCACGTCCTCCGGCGCGTGCGCGGCGGCGGGGTGGTCCGGCGAGGCGCTGCCGGCGCCCCTGCGCGGGGTGGACACGGGTCCCTCCGGGGGTAGGTACGGTGCCTCCCGAATATCGTGGCGCGCGCGGGGGGGCGCGAGTGGTGGGCGCGCCGCGTAGCTTGTCACGATGCGAATCCCCCTCGCGAGCGGTCTCGCCTCCCTCCTCACCGCGGTCGCGCTCGGCGCGCAGGCGCCCGCGACACCCGCCACCGCGCCGCGCCCGGCGGCCGCCGACTCCGCCCCGAAGCCGATCGTGCTCGTGGTCGCCACCGGCGGGACCATCGCCGGTGTGCAGAACGCGCCCGGCACGCTCGGCAGCTACCGCGCGGGGACGCTGACGGCCGAGCAGATCACGGCCTCGGTGCCCGAACTCGCGCGCCACGCGCGGATCGAGACGCTGCAGTTCTCCAACGTCGCGAGCTCGCTCATCACCCCCGAGATGTGGGTGCAGCTGGCCAAGCGCATCAACGAGGCGCTCGCGCGCCCCGACCTCGCGGGCGTGGTGGTGACGCACGGCACCGACCGCCTCGAGGAGACGGCGTTCTTCCTCTATCTCACGGTGCGTTCCGCGAAGCCGGTCGCGGTGGTCGGCGCGCAGCGTCCTGCGACGGGCATCAGCCCCGACGGGCCGATCAACCTTCTCGCGGCGGTGCGCACCGTCGCGAGCCCGCAGGCGGTGGGGAAGGGCGTCATGGTGGTGATGGATGACCGGATCCTCAGCGCACGCGAGTCGCGCAAGCTCTACCAGCGCACCGGCGGGTTCTCCACGGGCGAGATGGGGATGCTCGGGATCGTCGCGGGCGGCGGGCCGGAGTTCTTCTTCGCGCCGGCGCGGCGGTTCGGGACGCGGAGCGAGTTCGACCTCGCGGGCATCGACTCGCTGCCGCGCGTCGAGCTCACGTACTCGTATCCCGGCGGCACCGGCCCGACCTTCGCGAGCGATCCGGCGGGCGTGGTCGTCGCGACCACGGGGATGACGCGCGCCGAGGGGCAGGCGTACCGCGCGCTGCGGCAGCGGGGCGTCGTGGTGGTGAGCGCGTTCACGTCGGGCGAGAACGTGAACAGCGGCGGCAACTTCGACGCCGGAGCGCCATTGGCGAGCGGCGCGGCGCCGGACACGTCGCGCCGGGAGCCTCCCGTCCCCCCGATGGTGGCGGTGCACCACCTCACGCCGGGCAAGGCGCGGATCCTGCTCATGCTCGCGCTGACGCGGACGCGCGAGCCGCGGGAGATCCAGCGATTCTACAACGAGTACTGAGGAGGGCAGACGGCGGATGGCAGATCGCAGATGGCGAGCCGCGGTGCCTGCCATCCCTCCAGTGCGTGCTCCCGTCCGCGTTCTTCCTTCTTCCTTCTGCCTATCTCAGGTAGTCCGGCAGCACCGCCTCGACCCGCGCCCGCTGCGCGGGCGTGAGGTGCCGCGCGCCGCGGACCACGCCCACGCATGAGGCCGCGCCGCACCGGCACTGGAACGGCTCGGCCATGTCGTACTCCGTCGTGTTGTAATCGAACGTCACGCCCTCGAGCGGCGCGATGTCGCGGAGCGCGACCACCTGGCGGTCGACGATCCGCGTCGTCGGCTCGCAGCCGTGGTTCATGTAGCGCCAGTAGAAGCGGCGGACGCGGTCGGTCGCGTCGCGCGCGCCGCGCTGGTCGAGATGCAGGTCGCGGCCGATCTGGACCGAGTACTTGGTCGGCGTGCGCGTCTCGTAGCCCTCGATCCGGAACAGGATCGTCCCCGCCGGGATCGCCTGCGTGGTGACGAGGCGGCGCTCGGCCTGCTCGACGAGCACGCCCACGAGCGGGTTGTCGGTGCGGAGGACGGTGCCCGGGAGATGCGGCTCGTCGGTCGTCTGGGGGCGGATCGCGCGCTGGGCGTTCGTGCGTTTCATATGAAAGGGGGAAGTTGTCGTGACTCCGGGCAAGCCGCCAGTGCAACGCGTTGGCTTGACGTTCGTTGTCGGGTGGTTAATACTTAGGTAAATGCCTAAGCAAACGCCGGCGCTCGACCGCGTCTTCCGCGCCCTCGCCGATCCCACCCGGCGGGCCGTGGTCGAGCGGCTCGCGCGGGGCCCGCTGCCGACGAGCGAGCTCGCCGCGCCGTTCCGGATGGCGCTGCCGAGCTTCACGCAGCACCTCGACGTGCTCGCGGAGGCGGGGCTCGTGCAGTCGCGCAAGGAGGGCCGCGTGCGCACGTGGGCCCTCGCGCCGGCCACGCTCGAGACGGCGCGGCATTGGCTCGACGACCAGCGCGACCTCTGGAACGCCCGCCTCGACCAGCTCGACGCACATCTCCTCACCCTCAAGGAGTCCGCCCGATGACCCCGTCCGTCCCCGCGTCCGTCACGCCGTCCGTGAACCACGACCTCGACCTCGTGCTCGAGCGCGTGGTCGACGTGCCGCCTGCGCTGGTGTATCGCGCGTGGACCGAGCCCGCGCTGCTCATGCCGTGGTTCTGTCCCAAGCCGTGGCGCACGACCGAGTGCGACATCGATCTGCGCCCAGGCGGCCGGTTCCGCACGGTGATGGTCGGCCCGGACGGGGAGCAGGGGGATGCGGGCGAAGGCTGCTACCTCGAGATCGTGCCCAACGCGCGCCTCGTTTGGACCGGGCTCATGGGACCCGGTTTCCGGCCGAACACGATCCCCGACGGCGTGCCCGCGTTCACGTGCGTCCTCACCTTCACGCCGGAAGGGGCGGGGACGCGCTACCGCGCGCACGTCATGCACCGCGACCCGGGGGGCAAGCGTGCGCACGAGTCGATGGGGTTCGAGGCGGGGTGGGGCACGGCGCTCGACCAGCTCGTCGCGTTCATCAAGGCAGGACTTGGCGCCCGCAACGCTTGACGCCCGCCGCGGGCGCGCCGCACCTTCGACCATGGCCACCGCCAAGAAGAAGCGCCCCGCCCGGAAGTCCAAGAAGGCCGCCGCGGCGATCGCGCGCGGCCTCGACGCCGCCAAGCTCGACGCCGCGGCCGTCCCCGCCGCCGTCGAGAAGCTGCAGGCCCGCATCGCCGCGGACGGCGGCGCCGTGCTCGGCACCTACCGCGACCCGCTCGGCGGCCGCTGGCAGGTGCTCGCGGCGCTGCCGATCGACGCGGTGCACCCCACGCCCTTCCAGCGCGACCTGAGCGAGACGCACGTCGCCAAGCTCGCCGACGCGATCGACAAGCTCGACCGCTTCCTCGACCCGATCGTCGCGGTGCCGGCCGACGAGGGCACCTACTGGTCGCCGAACGGCTACCACCGCCTCGGGGCCATGAAGCAGCTGGGCGCGAAGGCGATCGTCGGCATCGTGGTGCCGGAGCCGGAGGTGGCGCACCGCATCCTCGCGCTCAACACCGAGAAGGCGCACAACCTGCGCGAGCGTGCGCTCGAGGTCTCGCGGCTCGCGCAGGCGCTCGCGCTGCTCGACGACCGCGCCGAGAAGAGCTACAGCGAGGAGTTCGAGGAGGCGGCGCTCATCACGCTCGGCCTCTGCTACCAGGAGAACGGCCGCTTCTCGGGCGGCGCGTACCACCCGATCCTCAAGCGCTGCGACCAGTTCCTCCCGAGCAAGCTCTCGGTGGCGCTCGAGGTGCGGCAGGCGCGCGCCGCCAGGCTGCTCGAGCTCAACGAGCACGTGAACGCCGCGGTCGCCAAGCTCAAGGAGAAGGGGCTCGAGAGCCCGTACCTCAAGGCGTTCGTGGTGGCGCGGATCAACCACCTGCGCTTCGTCAAGGAGAAGCACCCGGACTTCGACTCCACGATCGAGAAGATCCTCGGCGCGGCGCGGCGGTTCAACCCGGCGAACGTGAAGGCGGACCAGGTGGCCCGGTCGGGGGGCGGGGCATCGAGCGAGGAGTGAACGGTGCCGGGTCCGCGACCGGTGCGTCTCCCGCCGGCAGGCCGATGCGGCCTCGAGTCCCCGGTGATAGGATTCGCTGGCCGACCACGCTCCGCCCCGCACTTCTCTGCATCTCCCCCCCTTCCTGAACCGACACGCCGGCCGCGCTGCGCTCATCGCGGTGGCCATCGCCGTCGCGGTCGCGATCCCGGTCGATCGCTGGGTGGCGCGGTCTCGCGCGGAGGCGGCGCGGGCGCGGGTGCGGGCGCTGATGGCGCCCTATGCCGACGCCATCGAGGGGGCCGTCGCGCGGCGGATGGGCCTCCTCGCGGGCCTCCGCTCCTTCGCCGACTCCCGGCGGACCCGCCGCGCGCTCGACGAGGAGTTCCCCGTGTTCGCGGCCGGGACGCGCAGCGCCGCGTCGGGGGTACGGGCCATCCAGCTGGTCGAGCGCGGCCGCATCGTCGCGACGTATCCGCTGGAGGGGAACGAGGCGGCGCTCGGCTACGACCTGACGCGTGACCCGCGTCCCGAGATCGGAGGCGACGTACGGCGCGCGCTCGAAAGCGGACGCGTCACGGTGACGGGCCCGGTCCAGCTCGTCCAGGGCGGCGTGGGGCTCCTCGTGCGCCAGCGACTCACGCCGCGGCCCGGCTACCCCGAGCTCGGGGCCATCATCCTCGACATCCCGGTGCTCGTCGCCGAGGCCGGGCTCCCCGACACGACGTCGGGCCTGCGGATGGAGCTGCTCGACCGCAGCGGCACCTGGTTCGGCGGCGACCCGCCCGGGAGTACCGTCGCGCCGGAGTCGGTCGCCGTCTCGGTCGCCGACGGCGACTGGCGCCTCCTCGGTTCGCCGGCCGGGGGGTGGGAGGCCATGACGCAGGATTGGCAACGCCCGCTGCGGGCCATGGCGCTCATGATCATCGTCGCCGCCGGCCTGCTCGGGTACGTGCTCGGCGCGCGGCAGGATCGCCTGCGCGAGGAGGCGCAGGCGGCGGCGACGCGGCTCGACTACGCGCTGCAGGCGGGCGGCATGGGGGTCTGGGAGTACGACGTGGTGACCGGCCGCACCTCGTGGAACGCCGGGGCCGCGGCGATCCTCGGGTTCCGCGCCGAGGACGAGCCTGACCCGATCGCGCGGATCTTCGCGCGGATGCATCCGGACGACCGCGAGCGGATGTCGCGTGCGATGACCGAGGCGCGCGACGGCCTGCGCGGCGGCTACCTGGAGGAGTTCCGGCAGCCGATGCCCGACGGTGGGGTGCGCTGGCTCCTGCTCATCGCCGAGGTGCAGCGCGACGAAGCCGGCGTGCCGACGCGGCTCTTCGGCGTGGTCTCCGACACGACCGCGCGCCGGCAGCTGGTGGACAAGCTGCGCAACGTGCAGCGCCTCGAGGCGGTGGGCCGGCTCGCGGGCGGCGTGGCGCACGACTTCAACAACCTGCTCACGGCGATCACGGGCTTCGCCGAGCTCGCGCGCGACCGCGCGGCGGAGCTGCCCCCCGAGGCGGCGGCGGCCGTCGCGGAGGACCTGCGGCAGGTGGTGGCGACGGCGGACCGGGGGGCGGCCCTCACGCAGCAGCTGCTGGCCTTCAGTCGCCGGGCGCCGGCGGCGCCCCGGCGCGTGGAGCTCCCCGCGGCGATCCGCGAGCTGGAGCCGATGCTGCGCCGCCTCGCGGGCGAGGGGATCGACATCGCGACCGACCTCTCGCCGGGCACGCCGGCCGTGTACTTCGATCCCAACCGGCTCACGCAGGTCCTGCTCAACCTGGTGGTGAACGCACGCGATGCGATGCCCGGCGGCGGCACGGTGACCGTGCGGGCCTACGCGCTCGACGCGCGCGCGCCGCAGCGGGCCCCGGATGCGCCGCGCGGGACCTGGGCCTGCCTCGAGGTGCGGGACCACGGCGTCGGCATGTCGCCGGCGGTGCGGCAGCGGATCTTCGAGCCGTACTTCACCACCAAGGAGTTCGGGCGCGGCACCGGGCTGGGCCTCGCCGTGGTGTACGGCGCGGTGGAGAGCGCGGGCGGGAGCATCACGGTGGAGACCGCCGAAGGGGTGGGGACGACCTTCCGCATCTACCTGCCGCCGCTCGAGGCGGCGGAGGCCGCATGAGCGCGCCGCTCAGCCGCGCCTGGCGTGCGGCCTTCGTGGTGGGCGCGGTGGCGGCGGCCGTCGCGGTGCTCTTCGACCTGCGGTACGCGCGGGAGATCGAGCGGGCCACGCGGGAGCGGGTACGCGCGCGCATGGCGCCGTTCGCCGGCGGCCTGCGCGAGGCGGTGCAGCGGCGCGTGGGCGTGATCATCGGGATGCGCTCGTTCACCGAGGGACGGCCGACGCGCGCGGCGCTCAACGAGGAGTTCCCGGCCTACGCGCGCGGTGCGCTCGCGGGCACGCCGGGGCTGCGCGCCCTGGAGTACATCGAGGGCGGCAAGCTCACGATGATCGAGCCGCGGGCGGGGAACGAGGCCGCAGTCGGCTTCGACCTCGCCGGGAGCCGCCGCCCCGAGGTGCGGGCGGACTACGCCCGCGCGCTCGAGGCGGTGCGTCCGCTCGTGACCGGCCCGGTGCGGCTGGTGGAGGGCGGGACCGGGCTGCTCTTCCGGCTGCGCCTCGATGCGCGTCCGGGCTTCCCGGAGATCGCGACCGCCGTGCTCGACGTGCCCACGATCCTCACCGAGGCCGGCATCCCCGACGCGCGCTCCGGGCTGCGGCTCGCGGTGCTGATGCGCGACGGCGCCCTCCTCGGCGGCGACAGCCTGGCGGCCGCCGAGCGCCCGGAGCGCGTGGAGATCGCGGTCGAGTCCGTGGAGTGGGTGCTGCAGGGCGCCCCGGTGGAGGGTTGGGACCTCGCGATGGCGGGGTGGCGCTCCACCACGCGCATCACGCTCGTCGCGCTGGTGCTCCTGCTGGCGCTCGTCGCGTTCGTCATCGGCATGCGCGAGGACCGGCTGGTGCGCGAGGCGGAGCGCGCGGGCTCGGCGCTCGACCTCGCGCTCCGGGCCGGCCGCATGGGCATCTTCTCGCTCGATGCGGGGACGCAGGCGCTGCAGTGGTCGGGCGCGGCGACGCTGCTCTTCGGGTTCGATGCCACGTCCGTCGACGATCCGATCGAGCGGGCCTTCGCGCTCATGCCGCCCGAGGACGCGACGCGGCTGCGGCAGGTCGTCGCCGCCACGCTGCGCGGCGACCGCGACGAGTACGTGGAGGAGTACCGCGTGGTCCCGCCGGACGGCCCCGAGCGCCATGTGCTCACGCTCGGGCGCCTCGAGCGCGCACCGGACGGCCGGCCGCTCCGCATCACGGGGATCATCTCCGACATCACCGAGCGCCATGCGCTCGAGGAGCAGCTCCGGCAGGCGCAGCGCCTCGAGTCGGTGGGGAAGCTCGCCGGCGGCGTCGCGCACGACTTCAACAACCTGCTCACGGCGATCACGGGCTTCGCCGAGCTCGCGCGCTCGCGCGCGGCGGAGTACCGGGGTCCCGCGGCGGAGGCGATCGCCGAGGACCTGCAGCAGGTGATGGCGAGCGCGCAGCGCGGGGCGAACCTCACGAGCCAGCTCCTCGCGTTCAGCCGGCGCGCACCGGCGGCCCCCACGCGCGTGGACCTGAGCCACGCCGTCGGGGAACTGCGCCCGATCCTCGAACGGCTCTTCGCCGGGCGCGTCGAGATCCTCGCCGACCTCGCCGACGGCCTCCCCGAGATCCGCGCCGAGATGGGGCAGCTCACGCAGGTGGTGCTCAACCTCCTCGTGCATGCGCGCGATGCGATGCCCGACGGCGGGACCGTCACCGTGCGCACGTTCCACGTGCCGGGCGGGTCGGGGCGTCGCCCGCTCGATGCGCCGCCGGGGCCGTGGGTCTGCCTCGAGGTGCAGGACGCCGGCGCGCCGGCGCTCGTGCGCCAGGGCGTCCCCGTGCTCGACCCTTACGTCGACGCCTACGATGAGGCGAGCGGCAGCGGCCTCGGCCTTGCCGTGGTGCACGGCGCCGCGGAGAATGCGGGCGGGCACATCACCGTCCAGGCGGCCGCCGGCACCGGCAACGTGTTCCGCGTCTACCTCCCCATCTGGAGTGACCGTCCATGAGTGCTCCCCTCGCGCGCCGACTCGGCGTCGGCCTCCTCGCGCTCACCGCGGCGATCATCGCGCTCGCGGCCGGGACCTACCTCCTGCGCACGCCGGAGCGCGCGCAGCTCGACGACGCGGCACGCGCCGCCGCCCCGGGGCGGTTCGTCGGCAGCTCGCTGGGCCCGACGCACTTCGAGGTCGCGGGGCCGGACACCGGGCGCGTCGCCGTGCTCGTGCACGGGTTCTCGGTGCCCATGTACATCTGGGACTCGACCTTCGTGGCGCTCGCGGGCCAGGGGTACCGCGTCATCCGCTATGACCTGGTGGGGCGCGGCTACTCCGCGCGGGCGGACGCGCGCTACGACGTCGAGACCTTCGACGTGCAGCTCACCGAGCTCCTCGATTCGCTCGGCGTGCGCGGCCCGGTCGACCTCCTCGGCCTCTCGTTCGGCGGACTCGTGACGGGCTACTTCGCCGTCGAGCATCCCGAGCGCGTGCGGACCCTCACCTGGATCGACCCCGTGGTGCGCGCGCCGACGGTGCCCGTCGCGCAGCGGACGCGCGTGCTCGGCCGGTACGCCTTCGAGGTGATCGCGGCGCCGGGCGCAGCGGAGGGGCAGCCCGGCGACTTCCTGCACCCGGAGCGCTTCCCCGGCTGGGCGGACCGCTATCGGCCACAGCAGCGCTTCCGCGGATTCGCCCGGGCGCTGCACCGCTCGCGGATCGAGATGGCGCACTTCGACTTCGCGGCGATGCACGGGCAGCTGGCGAGCCAGGGCACGCCGCTGCTGCTCGTGTGGGGCCGCGAGGACACCGTGGTGCCGATCGCGCAGGCGGAAGACGTGCGGGGACGGATCCCGTCGGTCGAGTTCGTCGCCGTCGACTCGGCGGGGCACCTGCCGCACCTCGAACGCGCCGCGGAGGTGAACGCGGCGCTGTTCGCGTTCCTCGCGCGGCATGCACCGGCGGGTGCACGTTGAGCGCGCCCTGACACCTCCCCGGGCACGCTGCGAGCGCCGCGACTGG
The DNA here is from genome assembly GCA_964586095.1 of uncultured Gemmatimonas sp. Classification (GTDB taxonomy): domain Bacteria; phylum Gemmatimonadota; class Gemmatimonadetes; order Gemmatimonadales; family Gemmatimonadaceae; genus Pseudogemmatithrix. The sequence continues at coordinate 10,986 of CAZPJF010000032.1, forward strand.
GGGACGACCGCACGCCGCGGTCGTCCCCGCGCGGTCAGGGCTTCCCCAGCTTCCGCTTGGTGAAGGCGCGCGAGTACACGTTGGGCGGGTTGCTGCCGGTGCTCATCGCGTAGGCCTTCTCGTACTGCGCGGTCGCCCTGGCCGCGTCGCCCATCTTCTCGTAGGTCATGCCGAGCAGCACCACCTGGAACGGATCGTTGCGCATGGCGGCGCTGGTCTCGGTGAACCTCGCCTCGGCCGTCTTGAGGTCGCCGGTGAAGAGGGCGACGTAGCCGACGAGGTACGGGAAGTACTGTTCCTGCGCCTCCGCCATCTTGGGGTCGCTGTCGAGGATGCGGCGCGCCTCGGCCACCTGCCGCTGCGCCTCGGCGGCGTTCCCGCGGCGCGCGGCGATGCGTGCGAGCGCGTGCGCGAGGCGGAAGTCCCAGAGGCTCCTGGGGTGCGTGCGCGGCTCGGGCTCGGCATTGCCGAGCTCGCTGCCGCGGCGATAGTAGCGCTCCGCCTCGTCGAGGAAGCCGTGGTCGATGCACACGCGCGCGGCTTCGTTGGCCATCTCGCCTTCCTGATAGTGCGCGTTCTGCGGCTCGGCAGCGCGGCGCGTCACCCAGTAGGCAATCACCTGCTCCTCGAGCTCGATGACCCTGGCGCAGTTCCCGTCGTAGCCGTGGCTCATGGCGAGCCGGCGCGTGGCGGCGGCCCGGGCGGCGGGGTCGGGGGCGTTGGCGATCAGCGCCGTGAAGATCGCGCGCGCCTCGGCGTGCTTCCCCTCGGCGTCCATGCGCTGCGCCGCGCGAAGCGAGTCGGCGCGGGGGTTCGGCGGGCGCTGCGCCGCGCCCCCCTGGGCGGGCGTCGCCTGTGCGACGAGCGCGGCTGGTGCGAGAAGGGCGAGGGCGAGCAGGAAGAAGGCGGGCAGGGTGGGGCGGCGCATGACGGTCTCCGGCAGAGGGCGGCAGAGGCAATGTGTCGAGTCCGCCGAGCGGCAGGAAGGCCGGCGCTCCGGGCCGCGGCCGTGCTGCGTGGTCGTCCAGTGGTCCGCGCTGCCGCTTGCCGCCGCGCCGCCCGGCGCTCAGGTTCGACGCCATGAATCCCTCCTCGCGCCGCCTCCGCCTCGCCGCCTGCGTCTTCGCCGTCCTCCCCGCGACCGTCGGTGCGCAGGCGCCCGCTGCCGGGCGCCCCGCGCAGGACACCGTGCGCGCGATCGCCGCGCCGCGGGAGCCGCTCCCCGCCGAGGCCGCGAGCGCGGGGGTGACGCGCTTCTCGTACATCGTCTACGGCGACACGCGCGGCCGGCGCGACGGCGTTGACGTGCAGTACGAGCACTCGCTCATCGTCGAGTCGATGCTGCGCACGATCGGCCGGCTGCGCACCGGGCCCGACCCCGTGCGGTTCGTGCTCCAGAGCGGCGATGCGGTGGTGAACGGCCGGAACGCCGCGGAGTGGAACGTGAGCTACGTGGGGCTCGTGAACCGCCTCACCACCGAGGGCGGGGTCCCGTACTTCCTCGCGCCCGGGAACCATGACGTCACGGGGTCGGACGACCTCGCCTCGCCGGGGCGGGCGGAAGGGCTGCGCAACTACCTGCGCGCGATGGCGCAACTGATCCCGCCCGACGGCGCCACCCGCCGGCTCGCGGGCTACCCGACCTACGCCTTCGGCTATGGCAACACGTTCGTGCTCGCGATCGACTCCAACATCGGCGACGATTCGACGCAGTTCGTGTGGGCGCGGGCGCAGCTCGAGGGCCTCGACCGGCGCCGCTATGCGCATGTGGTCGCGTTCTTCCATCACCCGCCGCTCTCGTCGGGGCCGCACGGCGGCTCGCGCGTGGAGCGGCCCACGGTGAGCATCCGCACCCGGTGGATGCCGCTCTTCCGCAAGCATGACGTGAACCTGCTCTTCACCGGGCACGAGCACCTGTTCGAGCACTGGGTGGAGCGGTGGCGTGGTGCGGACGGCCGCTGGCGGCGCATGGACCAGCTCGTGACGGGCGGGGGCGGTGCGCCGCTCTACGGCTACAATGGGGAGCCCGAGCTCTCGGGTTACCTGGCCGCGGGTGCCGCGGACTCGGTGCGCGTCCAGCACCTCGTGCGTCCCGGCATGGAGCGGGGCGAGAACGCCTACCACTATCTCGTGGTGCACGTGGACGGGGCGCGGGTGTGGCACGAGCTCATCGCCGTCGATTGGGGGGCGGGGTTCGCGCCCTACCGCAGCAATCGCGCGATCCTTGGCGACTCGGCGTTCGTGATCCCGCGCTGAGGCGCTGAGGCGCTGAGGCGCGCGCCGCGCTTCCCGGCGGCGGAGCGCAACCCTACCTTTGAGCCATCCCGCGGGCGCCCCGGTTCCGGAGCGCCCGCGCGGCGTCACCGCCCACCCCGATCGCCCGCCGTGTCCAGCGCTCCCTCGTCCGTCGACCCCACCCGCATCGCCGACCTGCCGCGCCTCGTCGGCCAGACCGTCACCGTCAGCGGGTGGGTGACCCACCTCCGCTCCTCGGGCAAGATCGCGTTCATCGTGATGCGCGACGGCACCGGGCTGCTCCAGTGCGTCGTGCCCCGGAAGGAGGTGAGCGAGCAGGCGTGGGCGACCTTCGGGGAGCTCACGCTCGAGAGTTCGATCACCGTGACCGGCGAGGTCCGCGCCGATGCGCGGCAGGTGGGCGGGGTGGAGCTCGGCCTCCGGGACCTCGCGCTCGTCGGTCCGAGCCCGCTCGACTACCCGATCCAGCCCAAGGAGCACGGCGTCGACTTCCTGCTCGACCACCGGCACTTCTGGCTGCGCACGCCGCGCCAGGTGGCGATCATGCGGATCCGGAACGAGATCGAGCAGGCGATCCACGACTTCTTCTACGAGCGCGGCTTCCTGCGCGTGGACACGCCGATCCTCACCGCGGCGATCGGCGAGCGCTCGGGGCTCTTCGCCACCGAATACTTCGACCTCGGCAACGCGTACCTCGCGCAGACGGGCCAGCTCTACGGCGAGGCCGCCGCGGCCGCGTTCGGGAAGATCTACACCTTCGGCCCCACGTTCCGCGCCGAGAAGTCCAAGACGCGCCGCCACCTCACCGAGTTCTGGATGATCGAGCCCGAGGTGGCGTTCAACGACACGCACGCGAACATGCGGCTGCAGGAGGAGTTCGTCGCGTTCCTCGTGCAGCGGTGCGTGGAACGGCGGCAGGCGGAGCTCACGGAGCTCGGGCGTGACCTCACCAGGCTCGAGAAGGTGAAGGCGCCGTTCCCGCGCATCGACTACACCGACGCCGTGGCCACGCTGCAGCGGAAGGGCAGCGCCGTGCGGTGGGGCGACGACCTGGGTGCCGAGGACGAGGCGCTGCTCGTGGAGGACTACGAGACGCCGATCTTCATCTGCAACTACCCGAAGGAGGCCAAGGCCTTCTACATGAAGGAGAACCCGGCCGACCCGCGCACGGTCCTCTGCGACGACATGCTCGCGCCCGAGGGCTACGGCGAGATCATCGGCGGGTCGCAGCGCGAGGACGATCACGACAAGCTCCTCGCGCGCATCCATGAGGAGAAGCTCCCGGTCGAGGCCTACTCGTGGTACCTGGACCTGCGGAAGTACGGGACCTTCGTGCACTCGGGCTTCGGCCTCGGGCTCGAGCGCACGGTGGCCTGGATCTGCGGCACACCCCACATCCGCGAGTGCATCGCGTTCCCGCGCATGATGCACCGCCTGCACCCGTGAGCCATCCCGTGCGCGACACCGTCCCTCCGCGTTGCTGAGCGCATGAGCGCGTCCGCGACCCTCCCGCGCAACCCGGGCCAGCCGCTCGACCTCGACGTCGTGCGTGCGATCCGCGTGAACCGCAGCGCCGCCGAGCGCCGCGCCGCGACGATCCCGACGCGCCGCACGGTCAAGAAGGAGTGGCAGGCGGCGTGGCTGCTCCGCGCGATCACGCTCATGGACCTCACCACGCTCTCCGGCGACGACACCGCCGGGAACGTGCGGCGGCTCTGCGCCAAGGCGCGGAACCCGGTGCGGCCGGAGCTCCTCGAGGCGCTCGGGGCGCAGTCGCTCGGCATCGCCGTCGGCGCGGTCTGCGTCTACCACCAGTGGGTCGCGACCGCGGTCGCCGCCCTCGACGGGAGCGACATCCCGGTGGCCGCGGTGAGCACCGGCTTCCCGGCGGGGCTCTCGCCCTTCGAGACGCGGCTCGCCGAGATCGAGGCGAGCGTGCGCGCGGGGGCCCGCGAGATCGACATCGTGATCACGCGCGCCCACGTGCTCACCGGCGACTGGCAGGCGCTCTACGACGAGGTGAAGGCCTTCCGCGCCGCCTGCGGCGACGCGCACCTGAAGGCGATCCTCGCCACCGGCGAGCTGGCCACGCTCACGAACGTGGCGCGCGCCAGCTGGGTGGCCATGCAGGCCGGCGCCGACTTCATCAAGACGAGCACGGGCAAGGAGGGGGTGAACGCCACCCTCCCGGTGAGCCTCGCGATGGTGCGGCAGATCCGCGCCTACGAGCAGGCGAGCGGCCACAAGGTGGGCTACAAGCCCGCCGGCGGGATCCGCACCGCCAAGCAGGCGCTCGACTACCTGCTGCTCATGAAGGAGGAGCTGGGCGACCGCTGGCTGCAGCCCGACCTCTTCCGCTTCGGCGCCTCGTCGCTCCTCACCGACATCGAACGCCAGCTCGAGCACTTCGTCACGGGCCGCTACGCCGCCGCGCATCGCCAGCCGATGCCGTGACCGCCGCCTCCCGCCTCCTGCCCTCCGCCATCCGCCATCCCTGCTGATGCCCAGCGTCGCCGAGATCTTCCAGACCATGGACTACGGCCCCGCGCCCGAGAGCGACGCCGAGGCGCGCCGCTGGCTCGCGGCGCACCGCGCGCAGTTCGGGCACTTCATCGACGGCCGCTGGACCAGGCCCGGCCTCTCGTTCGGCGTGATCGACCCGAGCAGCAGCGAGCTGCTGGCCAAGGTCACGCAGGGGAGCGCGAAGGACGTCGACGCAGCGGTCGCGGCGGCGCGGAAGGCCTTCCCCAAGTGGGCCCGGCTCCCCGCCCACGCGCGCGCGCGGCACCTCTATGCGCTCGCCCGGATGGTGCAGAAGCACTCGCGCCTCTTCGCCGTGGTCGAGAGCATGGACAACGGCAAGCCCATCCGCGAGACGCGCGACCTCGACATCCCGCTCGTGGCGCGGCACTTCTACCACCACGCCGGGTGGGCCCAGCTCCTGCCGACGGAGTTCGCGGGCTACGGCCCGGTGGGCGTGGTGGGGCAGATCATCCCGTGGAACTTCCCGCTGCTGATGCTCGCGTGGAAGGTCGCGCCGGCGCTCGCGGCGGGGAACACGGTGGTCCTCAAGCCGGCCGAGTTCACGCCGCTCTCGGCGCTGCTCTTCGCCGAGCTCGCGCACGAGGCGGGGCTGCCGCCGGGCGTGCTGAACATCATCACCGGCGACGGCCGCACCGGCGCCGCGCTCGTCGAGCACGCCGGGGTCGACAAGATCGCGTTCACCGGCTCGACCGACGTGGGGCGGATCATCCGCCGCGCGACGGCCGGGAGCGGCAAGAAGCTCTCGCTCGAGCTCGGCGGCAAGTCGCCCTTCATCGTGTACGAGGACGCCGACCTCGACAGCGTCGTCGAGGGCGTCGTCGACGCGATCTGGTTCAACCAGGGGCAGGTCTGCTGCGCCGGCTCGCGCCTGC
>CAZPJF010000033.1:0-16474 GCA_964586095.1 uncultured Gemmatimonas sp.
GCTCGGCCGCGGCGAGCGCTGCGGCCTCCGCCTCCGCCTGCGCGACGTCCGCGGCACGGCGTCGGCGCGTGGCGGGCTTCGCCTCCTCGACCGGCGCGGCGACGGGCTCCGGCTCGGCGGCCTTCTTGCTCTTGGCGGCGGGCTTCCGGGCCGGCGCCGCCTCGGCCTCGGCGGCCTTGGCCGGCGCGCGCTTCTTCTTGGCGGGCGCCGTCTCCGGCGCGGCCGCGGTCGCCCGGGTGCGCTTCTCGCGCTCCCAGCGCAGGCGGACCCGCGCCACCTGGTCGTCCGTGAGCGGCGACGCGGGGTTGCGCACGACGATCTCCATCGAGCGAAGCAGGGACATCACTTCCTCGGCCGAGACGCCGAACTCCGTTGCCAGTTCCATCACCCGAAGCTTCGTCAACCCTTCCTCCGTGAGCCATGCTGCACCGCGGTCGCCGATCCGGCGAGCGCGAGGATCCCCTTCGCCAACTGCGCCTCGACCACGCCGATGACGGCGGTCGATTCGCGTCCTGCCACGCCCCCGAGCTCCGCGGCGGACGGCACGTGCACCGTTGGCACCGCCTTGGCCGCGAGGAGCCCCTCCACCTTCTCGCGGCTGTGCCGCGATGCATCGGCCGCGAGCACCGCCACCCGCAGCGTCCCCCGGTGCGCGGCCTCCCGCACGCGGTCAACGCCCACCACCGCGAGCCGTCCGCGGAGCCCCAGCCCGAGCATCCCGAGCAGGCGCCGGCGGTCGGCGTCGTCCACCTAGCCCTCCGCGCCGCCCGCGGAGGCCTCGTTGCCCTCCTCGGTCAGCTCGGTGATGATCGCCATGATCCGGTCGGCCTCCTCGGGCGCGATCCCCGGCAGCTTGAGCAGGTCCTCGCGCTCCAGGTCGATGATGTCGTTGAGCGTGCGGTACCCGCCCGCCTCGAGCACCGCGACCGTGGCCGTGGCGAGCCCCTCGATGTCGCTGAGCGGCACGTCGGCGGCCTCGTCCTCGGGGAGCGGCGCGAAGAGCGGGATGTCGCCGCCCTTCTCCAGCCACTCGCGGCTCGAGTAGAGGTCGATCTTCCAGCCGGTCAGTTCCGAGGCGAGCCGCACGTTCTGCCCATTGCGCCCGATCGCGAGCGACAGCTGGTCCTCGTCGACCACCGCCTGGATCGTCTTGGTGGACGGCTCGCTGAACACGCGCGCGACCTTGGCGGGCGCGAGCGCCAGCTTGGCGAAGCGCTCCGGGTCGGCCGACCAGGGCACGATGTCGATGCGCTCGCCGCCGAGCTCCTGCACCACGGCCTGCACGCGCGAGCCCTTGAGGCCGACGCACGCGCCCACCGGGTCGATGCCGTCGTCCTTGGACACCACCGCGATCTTGGTGCGGCTCCCCACCTCGCGCGAGGCGGCGCGGATCTCGACGATGCCCGACTGGATCTCGGGGACCTCGAGCCGGAACAGCGCCTGCACGAAGAGGGCGTCGGCGCGCGAGAGGATGAGGCGCGGCCCCTTGGGCGTCTCCTCGATCTTCTTGAGGACGGCGCGGATCGGCTCCCCCTGCGTGTACGTCTCGCGGTGGTTCTGCTCGCGGTACGGGATGATCGCCTCGGCCTCGCGGAACTTGTTCAGCATGAGGACGATCTTGCCCCGCTCGATCTGCTGGATCTCGCCCGAGAGCAGGTCGCCGACGCGCGACGAGAACTCGTCGCGGATCTTGCTCCGCTCGCCCTCGCGGACGCGCTGCACGATGCGCTGCTTGGCGGCCTGCACGGCCGAGCGCCCGAACTCCTCGAACGAGACGGGGATCTCCATGAGGTCCCCCGGCTGGTAGTCGGGGTCCTCGTAGCGCGCCTCCTCGAGCGAGATCTCGCCGATCTGGTCCTGCACGTCCTCGACGACCTTCTTGAGGATCACGATGCGGATCTCGCCCTTGGCGTCGTCGATCTCGACCTCGGCCTGCACGGTGGGGCCGTGCTTCTTGGCGAGGGCGGCGAGGATGCCGTCCTTGAGCAGCTCGTGCAGCTCGCTGCGCTCGATCTGCTTCGAGTTCGCGAGCTCGCGCAGCGCGATGAGGATCTCAGCCGAACCGGCCATCCCGGTCTCCTTCGAGAGAAAAGCCTACGGTTTCCAGTGGAACGCGAGGCGGGCGTCGGTGACGTCCGCGAGCGCGACCTCGATGTCGTTGCCCTTCAGGTCGCGGAGCACGAGGCGCTCAGCCCCCGGCTCCCCCTGCACCGCGACGATCTCCACTTCCTGCCGGCCATGCAGCGCCGGCGCGTTGACGCTCGCGCGCCGCCCGACGAACCGCGCCCAGTCGGCGGCCTTCCGCAGCGGCCGCTCCATCCCGGGGGACGACACCTCGAGCACGTAGCGCGACGAGATCAACGAGGGCTCCGCATCCAGCCGGGCCTCGATCGCGCGCGACGCCGTCTCGCAGTCCCCCACCTGCACCTTCTGCCGGTCCAATCGGTCGATGCGGACGTCGAGCACCGGCCGTCCCTTGGATCCACCCTGCCGCAGCTCGACCAGTTCGTAGCCCAGCGGCGCAAGTTCAGCGATGACAAGGGCTTCGATCGCCTGGTTCACGGCTGTCCCAAGGGTCGTAGAGAACAAAAAAGTGTGGGGAGACCTTCCCCCACACTCCGATGACTGCACGCTGCGGACCGGAATGGCCAACGCGAGCAAGCTATGGATGTGGCAGAGGACAGTCAAGCCGCGGGCGACGCGGCCGATACTCCTCCGCCCCCGCCGCGTCGCGCCTCGGCCGGGACCGCCGGCTCATCGTCCGACGATGACGGCCACCTGGCGGCCCAGGTCGCCGGCGCGATGGCTGAAGAACCGGTCGTTGTCGCATCGGGTGCACTCTCCGCTCGCGGACCACCGCGTCACCCCGAGCTCCTTGGCCTGCTCCGCCAGCAGGGCGCGCAGGTCGACCTGCCGGGGCCGCTTGGTGGCCCAGCCGGTGAGCTGCTCGTAGACGTCGGTGCCGACCTCGTAGCAGCGGCCGCAGATGGCGGGGCCGAGGTGCATCACGAGCTCGTGCGCGGGGACCCCCAACTGCGCAAACGCACCGATCGTCTCGCGCAGGATCCCGCCGGCGACGCCGCGCCAGCCGGCGTGCACCGCCGCGACGCGCCCGGACGCGTGGCCGAGGAGGATGGGGACGCAGTCGGCGATGGTGACGGCGGCGGCGCCGCCGGCAGTGAGGACGTGGCCGTCGGCCCCATCGACCCGCACCCATCCCTCCCATCCGCCTCCGTGCACGAGCACGCGCGTGCCGTGCACCTGACGCGCCGAGGCCAGGCGCGGCGCGCCCGATCCGGCCAGCGCGCGCTGCAGCGCCTGCCAGCGGCCGGTCGCGTCGGGGTCGTCGCCCTGCTCGGGAAGACCGAAGGTGCCGGCCGCGCGAGAGGTGACGAAGGCGCGGAGGCCGAGCGCGTCGAACGTGGGGATGGGCACGTGCGCGGGGAGCGTCGTGAGCCGAGGGACGGTCATCGCGCGCACCGGGCCACGGCCGTCACGCGACGCGGGTGATCGAGGCGCCGAGCGCGTTGAGCCGTTCGTCGATCCGTTCGTAGCCGCGCTCGATCTGCCCGATGTTGTTGATCGTGCTCGTGCCCTTCGCGCAGAGCGCGGCGATGAGCATGGCCATGCCGGCCCGGATGTCGGGGCTCTCCACGGTCGCCCCGCGCAGCTCGGTCGGCCCGCTGACCAGCGCGCGGTGCGGGTCGCAGAGCACGATGCGCGCGCCCATCCCGACGAGCTTGTCGACGAAGAACATCCGCGACTCGAACATCTTCTCGTGCATCAGGATGATCCCCTCGCACTGCGTCGCGGTGACGATCGCGATCGACATCACGTCGGCGGGGAAGGCGGGCCACGGTTGGTCCTCGAGCTTGGGCACCGCACCGCCCAGGTCGGACCGGATGCGCAGGTCCTGCTGCGCGGGGACGCGCAGGTGCGCCCCCTCGATCACCGTCTCGACGCCGAGCCGCTGGAAGCCGAGGCGCACCGAGCGCAGGTGCTCGACGCCGGCGTCAAGGATGCGCAGCTCGGAGCGCGTGACCGCGGCGAGCCCGATGAAGGAGCCCACCTCGATGTGATCGGGCCCGATGCGGTGCGTGCACCCGCCCAGCCGCCGGCCGCCCTCGATGGTGAGGACGTTCGACCCGATCCCCGCAATGCCCGCGCCCATCGCGACGAGCATCCGGCAGAGGTCCTGCACATGCGGCTCGCAGGCCGCGTTGTGCAATACGGTGGTCCCCCTCGCCGCGACCGCCGCCATGATCGCGTTCTCGGTGCCGGTCACGCTCGGCTCGTCGAGGAAGATGTCGGCGCCGACGAGGCCCGCGGTGCGGAAGGTGATGCGCTCGGCGAAGACGTGCTCCGCCCCCATGGCCTCGAGCGCCAGGAAGTGCGTGTCGAGGCGCCGGCGGCCGATGACATCGCCGCCGGGCGGCGCGAGCGTCACGCCGCCCGCCCGCGCCAGCAGCGGGGCGGCGAGGAGGATGGACGCGCGGATCCGCTTGCAGAGCTCGGGGTCGAGCGTGTCGCCGCGCACCTCGCGCGCGACGATCCGCACCGTGTTCGCGGCGGTCCAGTCCGCGGTGGCGCCGGCCTGGCGCACGAGCTGCAGCAGGCTCTCGATGTCGCGGATGCGCGGGACGTTCTCGAGCGTCACGGGCTCGTCCGTGAGGAGCGCGGCGCAGACGATGGGGAGCGCGGCGTTCTTGTTGCCGGTCGGCGTGATGTCGCCCTGCAGGCGCCGGCCGCCCTCGACGATGAACTGGGGTGAGGTCATATCGGGGAATATACGCTTGACGCCATCCGGGCGACGGGAGAGCATTCGGCATGCTCCTCCTCCAGATCGCCGCGGCCGCCGACACGCTCCTCGTGCGCAACGTCCCGCCCGCGCGCACGACGTTCGAGCAGGTGGTCTTCGTCACGTCGGGCCTCACGAGCATCCTCGCCTTCCTGCTCATCTGCCTCACGTTCGTCGGGCTGCTCGTGCTGCGGCGGAAGGCGCAGGAGCTGCACGACAAGGTCGACGAGCTCGTCCGGGAGCTGCAGCCGCTCGCGCGCAACGCCTCGGCCATGTACGAGGACGTGCGCGAGGTCGCGAAGAACGTGAACGCGATGGTGGACGACTCGCGCGACACCGTGCAGGTGGTCAACCGCCGCGTGCGCGACTCGGTGGTGACGCTCACCGACCGCGTGGACGACCTCAGCGCGATCATCGGCCGCGTGAACGACTCCGCGGAGCGCATCGCCGGGGCGGCGACCACCACGATGGCGGGGCTCAAGTTCGGGGCCCGCGCGCTCGGCCTCGGGAAGAAGCGGAAGAAGAAGGTCCGCGCGGAGTCGGCCGAGCGGCCGCGCCTCCGCCGGCGCGATTGACCCTGGCGGCGCGGCTCGCCGCCGCGCTCCTCCTGCTCGCGCTCCTCCCCACCGACGCGCTCGCCTGGACGCCGGGGACGCACATCCTCCTGGGCGAAGCCGTGCTCGGCGCGGCGCACCACCTGCTGCCGGCCGGACTCGCGGCGCTGCTCACCAACTATCCGTACGACTTCCTGTACGGCTCGATCGCGGCGGACACGAGCTTCGCCAAGCGCTACGCGCGGGTGGGCGAGCACTGCCACAACTGGAGCGTCGCGTACGACATCCTCGACAAGGCGCGCGACGACGCGCTCCGCGCGTTCGGCTACGGCTACCTCGCGCACCTCTCCGCCGACGTCATCGCGCACAACCACTTCGTCCCGCACCAGCTGGCCATCACCACGAGCTCCTCGGGGGCCGGGCACAGCTACTGGGAGAGCCGGTTCGAGACGGCCACCGGCGAGCAATGGGCCCGCCGCGCGCGCGAGGTGATCCTGCTCGACCACGCGCGTGCGGACGAGCACCTCGACCGGATCCTGAGCCCGACGATCTTCAGCACGCGCACCAACCGGCGGATCTTCCGCGGCATGGTGACGGTGACGGACCTCAACTCGTGGCAGCGGATGATGGCGCTCATGGCCGAGCGCAGCCGCTACCCGCTCCGCGACGCCGCGGTCGCCGCGCACCTGGACCGCGCGTTCGACTACGTGGTGGACTTCTTCGTGCACGGCGAGGCGAGCCGGCCCCGCCGGTTCGACCCGAGCGGCGAGGAGGCCCTGCGCGAGGCCAAGCGCCTGCGCAAGGAGGCGATGGCGGCCGGGGGCGAGCGCGTCGCGCGGCGCGAGGCGGCCCAGCGCTTCCGGCTCCTCGACGAGGCGCTCGTCTGGACGCCGCGGCTCGCGGCGCCGCTCTTCACCCCGCGCGAGACGCCAGCAGCTGGTTGACGCGCTGGGGGTCCGCACGCCCCCCGCTCTTCCGCATCACGAGGCCGACGAGCACGCCAAGGAGCTTCCGCTCGCCGGCCGCGAAGCGCGCGGCCTCGTCCGGGTGCTCGGCCCAGACGGCGTCGACCCACGCGAGCAGGGCGGCGTCATCGCGCACCTGCAGGAGCCCCATGCGCCCGGCGATCGCCGCGGGTGCGTCGCCGTTCCCGCGCATCGCCTGGAAGATCGTCTTGGCGGCGCTGCCGCTCACCGTGCCCTCGCGCACGAGCCCGATGAGCGCACCGAGGCGCTCCGGGGCCACGGGGAACGCGTCGACCGTGCCGCCGGCTTCGTTCACCGCCGCGAGCACCTCGCCCCGCACCCAGTTCGCCGCCGCCCTGCCGTCGCCGGCCGCCGCGGCCACGGCCTCGAAGTAGCCGGCGAGCGCCCGGTCCGCCGAGAGCGCGTCGGCGTCCGCCGCCGAGACGCCGAATGCCGCGACCCAGCGCGCGCGCCGCGCGAGGGGCAGCTCGGGGAGCGCGGCGCGCTGCGCGTCGATCCACGCCGGCGCGAGCACCAGCGGCGGCAGGTCGGGCTCCGGGAAGTAGCGGTAGTCGTGGCTGTCCTCCTTCGACCGGGCCGGCCGCACCTCGTCCCGCACCGCGTCGTACAGCATGGTCTGCTGGCGGACGGGCTCGCCCGCCCCATGCGCCGCGACGTGCCGCTCGAACTCGAGCTGCAGCGCGCGCTCGATGAACGCGAAGGAGTTGAGGTTCTTGATCTCGGTGCGCGTGCGGAGCGTCCGCTCCCCGGCGGGGCGCGCGGAGACGTTGGCATCGACGCGGAACGAGCCCTCCTCCATCGACACGTCGCTCACGTCGCAGTGCAGCAGCAGCTCGCGCAGGGCGCGGAGGAAGGCCCCCGCCTGCGCCGGCGTGCGGATCACCGGCTCGCCCACGATCTCGATGAGCGGCGTCCCCGAACGGTTCAGGTCCACGGCGCTGGCGCCCGCGAACCGGTCGTGCACCGACTTCCCCGCGTCCTCCTCGAGGTGGATGCGCGTGAGCGCCAGCGCGGTGCCATCGGCGAGCAGCACGCGCCCGCCGGTGGCGAACGGACGGTCGCCCTGCGAGATCTGGTATCCCTTGGGGAGATCCGGATAGAAGTAGTTCTTGCGCGCGAAGACGCTCACCGGATGCACGGTGCACCCCAGCGCCAGCGCCGCGCGGACGGCGAGCGCGACGGCCGCGCCGTTGGGCACCGGGAGCGCCCCCGGCAGGGCGAGGCAGACCGGGCAGGTGTGCGTGTTGGGCGCGTCGCCGAAGCGCGTCGGACAGCCACAGAAGAGCTTGGTTCGCGTCCGCAGCTGGACGTGCACCTCGAGCCCGACGACCATCTCCCAGCCGGCGGTCATCGGTGGGCCTCGGCGCCGAGCGCGCGCTCGAGCATGGAGGCCGCACGGAGCATGGTCGGCTCGTCGAAGTGCGCGGCGAGCAGCTGCCCCCCCACCGGGAGGCCGCCCACGCGCCCGATCGGCAACGACAGCGCGGGGAGCCCGGCGAGGTTCGCCGTCACCGTAAAGACGTCGGCGAGGTACATCTCGTACGGGTCGCTGATCGCCCCGAGGGCGAACGCGGGCGTCGGCGTGGTGGGCGTGAACAGCAGCTGCACGCCGTCGGCGAAGGCGGCGGCGAAGTCGCCGGCGATGCGTCGCCGCGCCTGCTGCGCCTTGCCGTAGTACGCGTCGTGGTAGCCCGCCGAGAGCACGTAGGTGCCGAGGAGGATGCGGCGCGTGACCTCCGGCCCGAATCCCGCACCGCGCGTGGCCGCGTACATCGCCTGGACATCATCGGCCGGCACGCGGAGCCCGTAGCGCACGCCGTCGTAGCGGGCGAGGTTCGCCGACGCCTCCGCGGGGGCGATGATGTAGTACGCGGGGATCGCGAGCGCGGTGTGCGGGAGCGAGACCTCGCGCACCGTGGCTCCGAGCGCGCGGAACCGCTCGAGCGCGCGGTCGCAGAGGGCACGGATCGCCGGGTCGAGCGACTCCGGGTAGTACTCGCGCGGCACGCCGACCACGATCCCGGTGAGCGGCGCCCCGTCGCCGGAGTGCGCCGACGGCCGATGCGCCGCGGCGCCCCGCGGCACGCCGGGACGCAACGGCGGCACGGGCCGGTCGGCACTCGTCGCGTCATGGGCGTCGCGCCCGGCGATGACCTCGAGCGCCAGCGCCGCGTCGTCGACGGTGCGGCCGAAGACGCCGACGCAGTCCAGCGAGGAGGCATAGGCGACGAGGCCGAACCGCGACACGCGCCCGTAGGTTGGCTTCACGCCCACGATGCCGCAGAAGGCCGCGGGCTGGCGCACGGACCCCCCGGTCTCCGAGCCGAGCGCGACGGGGGTGATGCCGGCCGCGACCGCCGCCGCGGATCCGCCGGACGAGCCGCCAGGCGTCCGCGCGAGGTCGTGCGGGTTCCGCGTCGGGCCGTAGCAGCTCTGCTCCGTGGACGAGCCCATGCCGAACTCGTCCATATTGGTCTTGCCGACGAGCACGGCTCCCGCGTCACGGAGGCGACGGACCGCGGTCGCCTCGAACGGACTCGTCCAGCCGGCGAGGATCCGCGAGCCGCAGGTGGTGGGGAGCTCGAGGGTGGCGAGGTTGTCCTTCACGACGACCGGGACGCCCGCGAGCGGCTCGTCCGTGGGCCGCTCCCCCGCGGCCGACGGCGACGCCTGCGCGCCCGGCGCGCCGTCGGCGCGGTGCACGACGGCATTCAGCCCCTGCGGTCCCTCGTGCGTGCGCGCGATCCGCTCGAGCGCGGCGCGCGCCGGCCCGCCCCGGTCGAGGCGCCCGGTGCGCACCGCCGCGGCGATCGCCGCGGCCGACTGGTCCGGGGGCCCGTCGTTCATGCCTCGCCCGTCGGCTCCGCGTCCGCGTCGGCGTGCGAACCGAGCCGCGGCACGAGGAAGAACCCCTCGCGCATCGCCGGCGCGAACCGCTCCCGCGGGATCGCGAGCGGTACGCTGCCGGGGACGTCCGCGCGGAACGTCGCGGGGGCCGGCACGTCGTCGTCGGTGACGGGCCCGAGGTCGGCCGCACGCAGCGCCGCGAAGTGGCCGACGATCCCGTCGAGCTGCGCCGCGAACGCGGCGAGTTCCGCGTCGGCGAGCTCCAGGCGCGCGAGGGCGGCCACGTGCCGCACGTCGTCCGGCGTGACCGCCATCAGTCGAAGCCCCGTGACAGGCCGGCGAAGGCGATGACCAGCCGCTTGCGTCCCACGGTGTCGTCATCGAAGTCGACGGTGACCTTGGCGTCCTTGCCGCTGCCGCTCACCTCGGCGATGGTGCCGGAGCCGAACTTGCCGTGGCTCACCCGTTCACCGGCGATGAAGCGCGGCAGGTCCTGCGACGCCTCCTCGTCCTGCACGAAGCTCGGGACCTTCTCGCCGACGCGCGGCGACCAGGCCGGCGGCTTGCGCGCGAAGCCCGCCGCACCGCGTGTCCCCCCGCCGCCGCGCCGCGCGAACGCCGTGTCGTCCTCCTCGAGGTCGCGCGACGCGTAGGGCGAGGCGAGGCGGGCCGACCCGCGGAGGCGGGTGGTGCTGCGCCGCTCGAAGTGCGACGCCGGGATGCCGCGCAGGAAGCTCGAGATGGTGCCGGGCAGCAGCTCGCCGTTGCGGCGCCGCTGGTGCGCCCACGAGAGCAGGAGGCGGTCGCCGGCGCGCGTGATCGCGACGTAGAGGAGCCGGCGCTCCTCCTCGAGCGTCGCCGGATCGTCGAAGGCACGGGCGAGCGGAAAGAGCCCGTCCTCGAGCCCGCTCACGCAGACCATCGGGAACTCGAGCCCCTTGGCCGTGTGCACCGTCATCATCGTCACCGCGTCGGCGTCGGGCCCGAGCTGGTCGAGGCCCGTGACCAGCGTGGCGCGCTGGAGGAAATGGTCGAGCGGCCGGAGGCCGACCTCCCCGCCGTCCTCGATGATGACCTCGGCCGCCGACGTCACGAGCTCGCGCACGTTGTCGAGCCGGTCGAGTCCTTCCGGCCCCTCGGCGCGGAGCGCCGCGTCGTACCCCACCGCCGTGATCAGCTGCACCAGCAGCTGGTCGACGCTCGCGTCGACCGCCAGCGCGCGGAACCGGTCGACCGTGCCCACGAGGTCCTGCAGCGCCGTGCGCGTCGCGGGCCGCACGCCGGCGACGCCGTCGATGCGCCGCGCCATCTCGAGCAGCGGCACCCCCGCCTGGCGCGCCTCGTCGGCGAGCAGCTCGACCGACGTCTCGCCGACGCCGCGCTTGGGCGCGGTGAGCGCGCGCCGGAAGGCCTCGTCGTCGGCGGGGTTCGCGATCAGGCGCAGCCAGGCCACGAGGTCCTTGATCTCGCGCCGGTCGTAGAAGCGCACGGCACCGACCAGCCGGTACGGGATGCCGGCGCGGCGCATCGCCTCTTCCATCGCCCGGCTCTGTGCGTTCGTGCGATACAGCACGGCGCAGTCCCGCCACGCGCCGCGCGACGCGCGCCACTGCTGGAGCGCCTCCGCCACCGCCTCGGCCTCGTCGCGGTCGTCGGCGCACTCGAGGAGGACGACGGGTTCCCCGCCCGGGCGGGTCGCGCGCAGCGTCTTGCCGCGCCGGTCCTCGTTGCGCGCGATGACGTCGTTGGCGAGCGCGAGGATCGGGGCGGTGGAGCGGTAGTTCTCCTCGAGCCGCACGACCTGCGCCGTGGGGAAGTCGCGCTCGAAGTCGAGGATGTTGCGGATGTCGGCCCCGCGCCAGCCGTAGATCGCCTGGTCGTCGTCGCCGACGACGGCGAGGTTGCCGTGCGCCCCGGCGATGAGCCGCACGAACTCGTACTGCGCGCGGTTGGTGTCCTGGTACTCGTCCACGAGGACGTGCCGAAAGCGGCGGGCGAGGTGGTCGCGGACCACCGGATGCGCCCGGAGGATCGCCACCGGCAGGGTGAGCAGGTCGTCGAAGGTCACCGCGTTCGCCGCGCGGAGCGTCGGCTCGAGCTCCTGGAAGACCCGGGCGACGGCCTTGGTGAGCGGGGTGCGCGCGAGCGTCTCGTACTCGTGCGGCTCCACGAGCGCGTTCTTCGCCGACGAGATCTCGCCGAGCACCGCCTTGGGCGCGAACTCCTTGGCCGAGACCCGGCGCCGCTCCATCAGGCGCTTCACGACCGCGAGGGCGTCGTCCTCGTCGTAGATGGTGTACTCGGGCGTGCGCCCCACGCGGTCGGCGTGGATCCGGAGGAGCCGGGCCCCGATGCCATGGAAGGTGCCGATCCACATCCCCGACGGATCGCGCCCGAGCAGCCGGCCGACGCGGTCCCGCATCTCGCCCGCGGCCTTGTTCGTGAACGTGACGGCGAGGATCGCCTGCGGCGGGACGCCGTGCTGTTCGATGAGCCGCGCGATGCGCGTGGTGAGCACGCGCGTCTTGCCGGAACCGGCGCCGGCGACGACGAGGAGCGGCCCCTCGTGGTGCTCGACCGCGGCGCGCTGGGCGGGGTTGAGCTGGCTGCTCACCCGAGGCGGTCCGCGCCCACCCAGGGGCGCAGCGCCTCGGGGACGACGACCGAGCCGTCCGGCTGCTGGTAGTGCTCGAGGATCGCCGCGAGGACGCGGGGGAAGGCGAGCCCCGATCCGTTCAGCGTGTGGACGAAGCGCGGCTTCTCGCCCGGCGCGGGGCGATAGCGGATGTTCGCGCGTCGGGCCTGGAAGTCGGTGAAGACCGAGCAGGACGACACCTCGAGCCACTTCCCCACGCCCGGCGCGAAGACCTCGAGGTCGTAGGTCTTCGCGCTCGAGAAACCGGTGTCCCCGGCGGCCAGCAGCACGACGCGGTACGGCAGGCCGAGCCGCTGCAGCACCGTCTCGGCGTGACCCAGCAGCCGCTCGAGCTCCGCCTCGCCCTGCTCCGGCACGCAGTACCGCACGAGCTCGACCTTGTCGAACTCGTGCACGCGGAGCACGCCGCGCGTGTCCTTCCCCGCCGAGCCCGCCTCGCGGCGGAAGCACGGGCTGTACGCGCAGAACGCCTTCGGCAGCTCCTCGGCGGCGAGGATCTCGTCGCGGTAGAGGTTCGTGATCGGCACCTCGGCGGTCGGGATCAGGAAGAGCCCCTCCTCCTCGAGGGCGTACATGTCGTCCTCGAACTTCGGGAGCTGGCCCGTGCCGGTCATGGCGGCGCGGTTCACGACGACCGGCACCCAGAGCTCCTCGTAGCCGAACTCGCCCGTGTGGAGGTCGAGCATCGCGTTCATGAACGCGCGGAGCATGCGCGCCCCCTTGCCGCGATAGACGACGAAGCCGGACCCGGACACCTTCACGCCGCGCTCCAGGTCGATGAGGCCAAGCGCGGTCCCCACCTCCCAGTGCGGCCGCACGCTCTCGGCGGCGCGCGGCTCCCCCCAGGTGCGCACGACGCGGTTCTGCGACTCGTCGCCCGCGGGGACATCCGGCAGCGGCACGTTCGGGATGGTGAGGAGCAGTTCATCGAGCCGGGCCTGCGTGGGCGCGAGCTTCGCCTCGAGCGCCGCGATCTCGTCGCCGAGCGCGCGCGCCTCGGCCATCGGCGCGGCGGCGTCCTGCCCGGCCTTCTTGAGGCGGCCGACCTCCTGCGTGACCGCGTTCCGGCGGGCCTTGCGCTCCTCGACGGCCGTGATGGCCACCCGGCGCGCCTGGTCGAGCGCGACCGCCTCGTCGATCTCACCGGCGTGCTGGTCGAGCTTCCCGCGGCGGCGCATCCCCTCGCGCAGCGCGTCGACCTGGTCGCGCACCATCCGGAGGTCGTGCACGCTCAGAACTCCGGCACGCCGCTCAGCAGCGAGCGGAAGCCGCAGTTGGGGTTCACCCGCGCCCCGAGACGGATCCGGCGCTCGGTGACGTCCACCGAATCGACCGAGATCTTCGCGTAGATCTCCTGACGAATGTCGAACTGGCAGTACTGGGTCGGAACCTTCACGAGGAAGACCTGGCCCACGTTCACGACCAGCACCGAGTCCCTGGTCCATCCGGTGCGCGGGGCCTCCGCGACGACGCTGTACGGCACGGTCGCGCGCTGGAACTCGACCTGACGCGCACCGGTGAGCGGCGACACCACGCTCGCGACCGGATACACCTTCAGCCGTCCGGTCGTGTCGATGTCGAAGGCGAGGTCGAAGGAACCGAGCGCATCCAGGGGGACCGCAGTGGCCTGCGCGACCACCAGTCCGGAGGGGTACGCGGCGGGCGAGCCCGTCATCGCCCACAGTTCGAAGACCGCGTCGACGTTCTCGCGATTCGCGGTGAGGCGGAACGGGTCGTCGCACCCGGCGGCCGAGAGGGGCACGAGGACGACGGAGAGGAGGCGGCGCGCGCGGCGCGCGAGGGAGCGGGACGGTGTCATCACGGTCGTGGAAGCTAACGGGACGAGGGGCGCGACTACAAGCGAAACTGCTTGACTTCACCCATGCGGTGCATACACTTCGGCAACCTTTCCGGGAGCGACGGTGCCCACCATCCGCGACCTCGTCGCCGCGATCCGCCGACGGGACGGCGTCGACGCCGCCGTGGTCCTCGGCCGCGACGGCCTGCTGATCGACCACCAGGCGGACCCGGGCGTCGACGCGGAGCAGATCGCCGCGCACGTGCCCTCGATCCTCCAGCACGCCGACGAGCTCGGCGCCGCGGCGCGCCACGGCCAGCTCTTCACCGCGGTGCACGAGCACCTGCACGGCAGCGCCGTCATGGCGGCGATGTCGCCCGAGGCGATCCTGCTCGTCCTCCTGCGCCCCCACGCCGACCTCGGCGCGCTGCTCTTCGACCTCCGGCGCCACCGCGCGAACATCGCGGCGCTCGCCTGACGTCCTTGTTCCCCCGGGACGACGCGTGAGTTCCCCCGGCGCGCCCGCGCACGTCCTCGTCGCCGACGACGAGCCGCACATCGGCCGCATCATCAAGACCAAGCTCGAGCAGGGGCCGTTCGCGGTCACGCTGGTCTACGACGGCGCCGCGGCGATCGCCGAACTCGAGCGGCAGGACGACTTCAAGCTCCTGATCCTCGACCTCATGATGCCGCACGTGACCGGCCTCGAGGTCCTCGACCGCGTTCGCGCCGACGCGCGCTGGCGCTCGATCCCCTGCCTCATCCTCACCGCCGCCGGGCAGGACCACCAGGAGACCGACGCGCGCCGCCGCGGCGCCGACGAGTTCATGACCAAGCCCTTCAGCCCGAAGCGCCTCCTCGCCCGGGCGGCCGAGCTCGCCCGCGTCCCCACGCCATGACCGCCCCGCTGTTCGCGGTGATCCTCGCCGGCGGCGTCGGCTCGCGGTTCTGGCCGCTCAGCACCCCCGACCGGCCCAAGCAGCTGCTCCCGCTCATCTCGGAGCGGTCGATGCTCGCCGAGACGGTCGAGCGGCTGGTGCCGCTGGTCGGGCCGGAGCGCGTGCTCATCCTCACGAGCGCCCGCCTTGCCGCGTCGATCCTCTCGGCGATCCCCGGCCTCACGCCGGCGCAGCTGCTCCTCGAGCCGCGCCCCGCGGGGACCGCGGCCGCGCTCACCTGGGCCGCGAGCCAGGTCCTCGCGCGGGGTGGCGCCGACGCCCGAATGCTCTGCGTCCATGCCGACTGGGCCATCGGCGACGCCGCGCGCTTCCGCACGACGCTCGCGACCGCCGCCGAGCTCGCCGCCGCGCACGACGCGCTCGTCACGGTCGGGATCGTGCCGTCTCGCCCTGACCCGGGGTTCGGCTACATCCAGCCCGGTGCCGCCCTGGGCGGTGGCGCGCATGCGGTGGCGCGCTTCGTCGAGAAGCCCGACCGCGCGCGCGCGGCGCGGATGGTCGCCGACGGCTTCCTGTGGAACTCGGGGATCTTCGCCTGGCGCGCCCGGACGCTGCTCGACGAGGTGCGCGCGGTCACGCCGGAACTCGCTGCCGCGATGGCGACGCTCGGGTCGGGCGCGGAGGCGTTCTTCGGTGCCGTCGGCACCGGCGTCAGCATCGACGTGGGTGTGCTGGAACGCAGCGCACGCGTGATCGTCCTCCCGGGCGACTTCGGCTGGGACGACGTCGGCACCTGGAGCGCCCTCGCCCGCGTGCGCGCGCATGACGCGGCGGGCAACGCGACGCGCGGCCGCGTGGTCGCGCGCGAGGCGGCCGGCAACGTGGTCCATGCGGAAGGGAGCGCCGTCGTCCTCTACGGCGTGCGTGACCTCGTCGTGGTGGTGCGCGACGGCGTCACGCTCGTCACCACGGTGGAGCGCGCGGCTGACCTCAAGACGCTCGTCGACGACCTCCCGCCCGACCTCAAGGACCTCACGTGAGCGCGCTCCATCTCTACGACGACGCCGTGGCGCGCCAGTTCGAGCCGTTCGCGCTCACCCGCCCCGTGAGCGAACTCCGGGCCGGCGGGGAGATCGTCCGCCGCCGGTGGACGCGCGTCCTCGGCCTGCCGGCCGCCGGCTTCGTGGGCAGCGCCCACCTCGCGCAGTTCGAGGAGTTCGACGCGCCCCCCGCGACCGTGGGCACCCTCCCGGCTGGCAGCTGGCTCGTGAACGCGCGGTGCGCGCCCGACCTGCGCGGCGCGGTGCCGGCGGGCGTCGAGCTCGTCCGCGTGGGCGGGCGCGTGGCGGCGGTGCGGCTTCCCCGCGCCCTTCCGCTCGACGCGCTCGCCGCGGGCCGCGCGACGCTCGACGACCTCGCGGCAGGGCCGGAATGGGTCCTCGACGGCTGGTGGCTCGACGCGGTCTGGGACCTCATCCGCCACCTGAACCCGATGCTCGCGGCCGACGCGGCCGCGCTCGCGCCCTTGCCCGCCGAGGTCCCGCCGCACGTGACGGTGCTCGGCGCCCACGACGTGCACGTGGACATCGCGGCGCATGTCGAGCCGCACGTGGTGATCGATGCGACGGCGGGCCCGGTGCTCGTGCGCCGCGGCGCGACGGTGCAGGCCTTCACGCGGCTCGTCGGCCCCTGCATCATCGGCGAGGACGCGCTCGTGAGCGGTGGCCGCGTGGCGGCCTCCAGCATCGGCGAGCGGGTGAAGGTCAATGGCGAAGTCAGCGCCACCATCATGCTCGGCCACTGCAACAAGGGGCACGACGGCTTCGTCGGCCATTCGGTGATCGGGCGCTGGGCGAACCTCGGCGCGGGCACCACGACGAGCAACCTGAAGAACTCGTACGGTGAGGTCTCGCTCTGGACGCCGCGCGGCGTCCTC
>CAZPJF010000034.1:0-3503 GCA_964586095.1 uncultured Gemmatimonas sp.
TCCGCCACCCACCTCCGCCCTCCGCCCTCCGCCCTCCGCCATCTGCCATCTGCCATCTGCCATCTGCCATCTGCCAGCCGCCATCTGCCTACGTGAAGATGATCTGCCCCCCCGCTGCCATCTGGTAGAAGTCACCGACCGTGATGATCCCCTCGAGCGGGTCGACGAAGTCATCCCGCGAGAGGCCGAGCATGTCGACGGAGGCCTTGCAGGCGTAGAGCTTCGCCCCCGAATCGGCGAGCATCTGGACGAACTCGGGGATGGGCGGGATGTCGAGCTTCTCCATCCGCTTCTGCATCTGCTGCGTCACGAGCGACGAGACGCCCGGCACGCCGCCCAGCCAGGTGGCGAGGTGCAGCCCCGGGTTGCCGACGGTCGCGACCTTGATCGCGTCGTGCCGCGTCTTGTTGATCGCGTCCATGCCGAAGAAGGTGAAGAAGACGTTGGCCTCGATCCCCTCCATGCGGGCGCCGTTGGCCATGATGAGGGCGGGGTAGACGCCCTCGAGCGACCCCTTCGACACGATGATGGAGACCTTGGTGATCGGCGGCTCGGCGACGGGGGCGTCCTGTGCGCCCATCGGATGCGTGAACGTGGTCATGGTGTCCTCTCGGGTCAGATGCAGCCGTGCGGCTTGGGGATCCCGGCGAGCTTCGCCGCGAGCTTCGCGGGGCCCTTGGGGAAGAGCTGGTAGAGCTCCTTGATCGCGACGCCCGACTCCTTCCCGAGCGTGCGGATGGTCGGCGCATCGCCCTTCATCAGGTACTCCTTGCGCATGAAGTCGATCACGATCCAGTGACGGTCGGTGAGGAGCGGGATCCCCGACTCCGCCGCGAGTTCGGCGGCGACGTCCCGGTCCCATTCCTCGACGTGCTCGAGGAAGCCCTCGGGGGTGCGGTGCAGCGCGATGAGGTCGGCCATGGTGGTGTCCTCGTGGTCGGGGCGGTCAGGTGGTGGCGGGCGCGGCGTCCGCCGGGAATCGCTTCCCTGCGCGCGGCATCTGCGCCGGGATGCCGGGGAGGTCGTAGCCCGGCAGGAGCGCATTCCAGTAGATGTGCCGGAACGCGAGCTTGCCGAGGTGATTGAGCCGGCTCTCCTCGAGGAGCGGCATCGGCCCCCAGGCGAACGGGAAGCGCCCGGGGAGCGGCTCGACGTCGTAGTTGAAGTCGATGAGCAGCGCCTTCCGGTGCCCGGTCTCGATGAAGCAGTTCGCGTGGCCGTCGAAGGCGGGTGCGAGCGGCTCGCCGGCGAGGAAGCGCCGGACGTTCTCCTGCAGCACCTCGGACTGGAAGTGCACGACCGAGCCGGCCTTGCTCGCCGGGACGTCGGTCGCGTCGCCGATGGCGAAGACGTTGTCGGCGAGCCTGGACTGGAGGGTGCGCGGATCGGTGAGGACGAAGTCCATGGCGTTGCCGAGCCCGGGTGTGCGCGCCACGAACTCCGCGCCCTTGTGCGCCGGGATGCTGACGAGGAGGTCGAAGGGGATGGTGCGCTCGTCCCACGACACGAGCTCGCCCGCGACGCCGTCCACGCGGCCGGCGTTGAACTCGGTCTCCAGGGCGATGCCCTTCTCCTCCAGCAGGTAGGCCAGCGAGCGCGAGGCGGCCGGCTTGGTGAAGGCGCCGTCGAGCGGGGTCGCGTAGGTGATGCGCACGCGGTCGCGGATGCCGCGCTCGGTGAAGTACCAGTCGGCGAGGAAGGCGAACTCGAGCGGCGCCACCGGGCACTTGATCGGCATCTCGGCGACGTTGATGACGAGGCGCCCCCCCGGGAACGCGGCCAGCGCGGTCGCGAGCCTCTGCGCGCCGTCGAGCGTGTAGAAGTCGAACATGCGCTCGTGCCAGCCCGCACCGGTGAGCCCCTCGAGCTCCTCGGGCACGATGCGCGTGCCGGTGGCCACGATGCAGAGGTCGTAGCTCAGCACCTCGCCGGTGGTGAGCCGCACCGTGTCGGTGGTGGGGTCGAGGCGCTCGATGGCCGCCTGCACGTACCGCACGCGGTCGGAGAGTTGCCCGCGCCGGGCGCGCACCACGTCGCGCGTGTCGTAGAGGCCGAACGGGATGAAGAGGAGCCCCGGCTGGTAGAGGTGGACCGGGTCGGGATCGACGACGGTGATCGCGGTCGTTCCGGCGGCGAGGTCCTGCTTGTAGAGGCGTGCGAGGCGGTTGGCCATGACCGTCCCGGCGGTGCCGGCCCCGAGGATGACGAGGTGCCGCATGGTGACTCCGAGGAAGGGGGCGTACGGGGTTCGTCTCGAAGCTCGCGCGCCGCGCGCTGTTCCACCATAAGCGTATGCACGCATACGCTGTGCGGACTTCCCTGAAGGGGCGTCAGCGGCCTCCTGCCGTGCTCGCGGACTCCGCGAGGGAGCGTCAGCGGCCCGCCCGGGTGGCCGCCCGCGTGGCCGCCGGCTCCGCCCGGGCCCGGACCAGGGTGGTGTGCAAGTCGGGCGGACGGCGGCGTCTCCTCAGCGACGGCTCCCTGCCGCGGCCGACCGGCCGCGGCAGGGACCCCCCGAACCGGAGCTTCCATGCGCCCCCGTCCTGCCTCGCCCCGCATCGTCGTCGCCCTCCTGCTCCTCGCCGCGCTCGCCTGCGGGCGTGATGCCGCGGAGTCGCCCGCCGCCGAGATCGGGTTCGCGGGCGCCGACCCGAAGGCCGCGGTGGACGCCTCCGCGGGCCTCGCCATGTCTCGCGCCGTCCCCGCCCCGGCCGCGGCCCGTGTTGCGCCGCAGGGTGCGGACCCGCGCGCGAGGATGCCTTCGGTGCAGCGCGCCGAGCCGCGCGACAGCGCCATGCTCATCCGGGAGGGGCACGTCGCCATCCGTGTCGATTCCCTCGAGCCCGCGATGGATGCGCTGCGCCGGCTCGCCGCCTCGGTCGGCGGCACGGTGGGGAACGTGAGCATCACGGCCGGTGACTACGCCGTGCGCAGCGCCACGCTCGAGCTGCGCATCCCGGCGGCGCGGTTCGATGCGCTCATGGGCGGCCTCGCGCCCATCGGCAAGGTGGAGCAGAGCAGCGTCACGGCACAGGACGTCGGCGAGGAGTACGTCGACCTGCGGGCGCGCGTGGCGAACGCGCGCCGGCTCGAGACGCGGCTCGTCGACCTGCTCGCGACGCGCACCGGCAAGCTGGAGGACGTGCTCGCGGTGGAGCGGGAGCTCGCGCGCGTGCGCGAGGAGATCGAGCGCCACGAGGGCCGCCTCCGCTGGCTCGGCTCGCGCGTGGCGACGAGCTCGGTGCACGTCACGGTGAGCGAGCGCGCGCCGGTCGTGGGCGACACGCCGGGGCGCAGCGTGCTCGGCGCGGCGTTCGTGGCGGCCTGGCGGAACTTCGTCGCGCTGCTGGCCGGTGGGATCGCGTCGCTCGGCGTGCTGGTGCCGCTCGCCGTGGCCGCGTGGCTCGCGGCGCGCTGGTGGCGCGCGCGGCGGAGGCGCGACTCGGGTGCCTGAGCGTGCGCCTGAGCGTGCGCCTGAGCGTGCGCCTGAGCGTGCGCCTGAG
>CAZPJF010000034.1:3603-16129 GCA_964586095.1 uncultured Gemmatimonas sp.
GTGCGCCTGAGCGTGCGCCTGAGCGTGCGCCTGAGCGTGCGCCTGAGCGTGCGCCGTGACGCGCGCCCGGTACCCCGCAGCGACCGTGCGGGCGCGGCTGGGGAGTGCGCCTTAGCTTTCGGCATGCGCCTCCCCACCCTCCGCCCGGCCGCCGTGGTCGCGGTGCTGCTGCTCGCGCCCGGCGTCTCGCACGCCCAGCAGGTCGAGCCGCCCCGCGTCGACCGCTGCGACTACCGTGCGTGCGCGTACAACATCGTCCCGGTGCTGCACGGCCTGCGCGTGGTGCGCGGCGAGACCGAGGAGCCCGTCGCCACGCTCGGCTTCCTCTGGACGGCGGACGTGAGCACCGCCTTCGACGGTGAGGGGCGGAGCGCCGCGAAGGCCGCGGTGCGGACGCGCCGCTGGGCGGCGGTCTTCACGGACCTCGGTCTCGCGCTGCTGCTCACGGGGGCCGCCTCGGCCGCCGCCGACGACCTGGATGCCGCCGCCGCGCACCTCATGCTCGGCGGTGCCGCGAGCCTCGGCGTGAGCGTCCCGCTGCAGTTCCTCGCCGACAAGCACCTCGCCCGCGCGGTCTGGGAGCACAACGCGCGCTACGCGGCGGGGGCGCGATGAGCCGCGACGCGATGCCGCCCGCCGCGAGGCGGCGCAACGCGATGCGCCGCGTCCGGCGCGCGATGGCCCTCGCGGCCGGGCCGCTGGTGCTGGCCGCGGCGGCGGCGGACGCGCAGGCGCGCCCGGCGGAGCTCCCGGTGATCCCCGCGCCGGCGAGCGCGCGCCCGTTCGAGGGGCAGTGGCCCGTGCCGGCGGACCTGCCGGTCGAGGTCGCGTACCAGACCGACGCGCAGCTCGGGGCGTTCAACATCCGGATCCGGCTGGTGGCCGCGGACTCGATGAACGGCCCGGAGAGTTACCAGCTCGTGGTCGCACCCGGCGCCGTGACGCTGACGGCGCCGCGCGCGGCGGGGCGCTTCTATGGATTGCTCACGCTGCAGCAGCTCGTGGAGCAGGCGCGCGCGACCAACGCGGCGGCCCCCGCGATCGGCTCGGTGACGATCGTCGACGCCCCGCGGTTCCCGTACCGCGGGCTGCACCTCGACGTGGGGCGGCACTTCCAGCCGGTCGAGTTCGTGAAGCGCTACATCGACCTGCTCGCGCGGTTCAAGCTCAACACCTTCCACTGGCACCTCACGGAGGACCAGGGCTGGCGGATCGAGATCCGGAAGTACCCGCGGCTCACCGAGGTGTCGAGCTGCCGGAAGGAGACGATGCTGGAGAAGAACTTCACGCCGTACGTCGGGGACGGCCGGCCGCACTGCGGCTTCTACACGCAGGCCGAGATCCGCGACGTCGTCGCGTACGCGGCGGCGCGGAACGTGACCGTGATCCCGGAGATCGAGATGCCGGGGCACACGGTCGCGGCGCTGGCCGCCTACCCGGAGCTCGCCTGCACGCCGGGGCCGTTCGAGGTGATGACCACCTGGGGCGTGTCGGAGGAGATCCTCTGCCCGAGCGAGCGCACGTTCGAGTTCCTGCAGGACGTGCTCACCGAGATGCTCGAGCTCTTCCCATCGCGGATGATCCACATCGGCGGGGACGAGGCGCCCAAGACGCGGTGGAAGGCGAGCCCGCTGGCGCAGGAGATCATCCAGCGCGAGGGGCTCAAGGACGAGCACGGGCTGCAGAGCTGGTTCATCAAGCGGATCGACACCTGGCTCGCGGCGCGCGGCCGCCGACTCGTGGGCTGGGACGAGATCCTCGAGGGCGGGCTCGCCCCGGGCGCGACGGTGATGAGCTGGCGCGGCGTGGCGGGCGGGATCGACGCGGCACGGCAGGGGCGCGACGTGATCATGACACCCACCTCGCACCTGTACTTCGACTACTACCAGGGCGACGCGCGCTTCGAGCCGCTGGCGATCGGCGGCTTCGTGCCGCTCGAGCAGGTGTACGCCTACGAGCCCGTCCCCCCGGAGCTCACGCCGGCGGAGGCGCGCCGCATCCTCGGGGCGCAGGGGAACGTCTGGACCGAGTACCTGAAGACCCCGGCGGCAGTGGAGTTCATGGCGTACCCGCGCGCGATCGCGCTGGCCGAACTCACCTGGTCGCCGCGCGACCGCAGGGACTGGGGCAGCTTCCAGCGCCGCCTGCCGCACGTGCTGCGGCAGCTCGACCGCCTGCGGGTGAACTATCGGCTCCCCACGGTCACCGGACTGGAGAAGGACGTGGTGACGCTGGAGCCGCGGGCCCGCGTGGTGCTGGGCGCGCCGTTCGACGGCGCGGAGATCCGCTACACGCTCGACGGGAGCGACCCGACCGCGCGGAGCCCGCGGTACGAGCGGCCGTTCGAGGTGACCACCACGTTCGACGGGGTGCGCGTGACCGCGCGCGCCTTCGCGCCGGACGGCCGGGCGAGCCCGCCCCGGGCCGCGCTCGTGCGGCGGACCACGTACCGGGAACCCGAGTCAGTGCCGCCGGCCGCGCTCGCGCTCGGGCTGCGCGTGGCCTACCACGAGACCGCGGTGCGCACGGTCGTGGGCCTCGACACGCTCCCGCCGCGGCGCCGCGGCGTCGCGCTCAGCGTGGAGCGCCAGGGCTTCGAGCGCGACGAGCAGTACGCGCTCGTCTTCTCCGGCTTCCTCGAGGTGCCCGAGGATGCGATGTACGAGTTCGCGCTGACCTCCGATGACGGCGCCACGCTCCAGGTGGGCGACGCGGTGGTGGTCGACAACGACGGGCCGCATGGCAGCCAAGAGCGGAGCGGCCAGGTCGCGCTCCGGGCGGGCCCGCACCCGATCACGGTGCGGTACTTCCAGGCGGGCGGCGGCGCCGACCTCTCGCTCCGGGTGCGCATCGGGAGCGGACCGTGGCGCGCGATCCCGGTCTCGTGGCTGCAGCACCGGCCCTAGGCCGGCCGGCCGCGCTGCAGCAGCCGGTGCTCCACGATGTGCATCACCGTGTCGGCGCCGGTCTTGAGCGTACCGAAGAGCAGCAGCCCGGCCGTCCCGCCCCCGAGCAGCGCCCCGAAGATGATCGTGAGGTGCATGGGGATGATGCGCGCGTACGGGAGGAACATCAGGGTGCCGAGGTTGGGCCGACCGCGCAGGTCCGCGGCCACGTGCTCGCGGTGCGACTCGAGGTGGGACCAGAGGAACGAGAGGGCCGCGGCGCCCACCGCGAAGAGGCCGAACCCCTCGAGCGTGCCGACCTGGAACCGGAGCATCTCGCCGGTCTCGGCGTTGCGCACCGAGACGACGCCGGTGCCCGCCGCCTCGCGCGTGAAGCCGAGGAGGAACATCAGGTAGACGACGTGGAAGAGCCCGTAGTGCAGCACGAAGAAGTTGGCGGTCCACCGCCGGGTCGCGGGCGTCGCCGCCACCGGCTCGTCGTTGATGCGCATGCCCTCGGTGCTGAACTCGCGGAGCCGCCGGATCCGCCGCTGGGCGAAGAACCCGATCACCACCGACTGGACCCAGTAGGGCCAGAGGAGCACGAGCAGGCCGTCGCCCGCCCACCAGGCGAGCCCGAGGGCGAGCGCGTTCGAGGCGAGAATGCCGCCGAGCGCGCGATCGTGCGACAGGGGCGGCAGCACGGCCATGGGGCGGGAATATGGGTGACAGCGGACGGCGCGCGCCACACGTTACTGGTGGAGGGCGGCACCCGACTTGCCGCCGCGGGAGGACCATGCGCCACCGGATGCGGACGTCGCTGATCGCCGCCGTGCTGCTGCTCGCCGTCGCGCCGCTGGCCTGGGCGCAGTGGGGACGTGGCCGCGGCGTCGCGGTGGAAGCCAACGTGCCGTACGACGGCCGCTTCACCTTCGTGCGCCTGCGCTACGGCGGCGGGCGCGCCGGCTGGGCGTTCGACTACCCGGCCATGGAGCGGAACTTCATGACCGTGCTCGCCGACCTCACCACCATGCGGCCGCACGTGGGCGAGAGCAACGTGCACGACATGGACGACCCCGAGCTCGCGAAGTACCCGGTCGCCTACCTCTCGGAGCCGGGCTACTGGGTCCCCTCCCCCGAGGAGAGCGCGGGGCTGCGGCGCTGGATCCTGAAGGGCGGGTTCCTCATCGTCGACGACTTCTTCGGCCAGCAGTGGGTGAACTTCGAGCGCGCGATCGGCACCGTGCTCCCCGAGGGGCGCCTCGTGCCGCTCGACGTGTCGCACCCGATCTTCCACTCGTTCTTCGACATCCGGTCGCTCGACGGGATGCACCATCCGCAGAACCCGGGCTACCGGGCGCAGTACCTCGGGATCTTCGAGGAGAACGACCCGCGCAAGCGGCTCCTGGTCGTCGTCAACTACAACAACGACATCGGCGACTACATGGAGTGGACCGGGGCCGGGTGGTACCCGGTGGACTTCACGAACGACGCGTACAAGTTCGCGACCAACTACCTCGTGTACGGGGTGACGCGGTAGGGGTCGCGGTCGCCGCGCTCCACGCCACCGGGCCGGATCCGACTCAGGGGTCGCTTCCGCTCCTGGTCCACACCACGACCAGTCCGCACTCCGGGTTGGCATAGCTGAACTGCGGCGGGATGGCGCCCAGCGAGCGGTAGATCTCGATCGCGGCGATCTCGCGGAGCGGCGGGAGCCAGGTGAGCGGCGCGTCCAGCGGGAGCGGCGAACCGTCGACGACGAGCTTCATCGCGCACCGGTCGAAGACGGTCGTGTCGGCCATCAGCGCATTGCCGCCGCGGCCGTACGCGCGCGCATCGCCGGTCAGGGCGCTCTCCTCGACGTGGACGCGCGCATAGGTGCGCAGCAGGTTCGCCGCGCTGTAGTTCTCGCGCTGCCGGATCTGCTCGGGCCCGATGAAGAACCCGCCGCCGAGGCCGGCGGCGCGCCGGCGCTCGAACCCGGCGAGGCTCATGGAGCTCACCGTCGCCTCGATCGTGACGGGGGCCAGCACCTGCGGCGTCTCGGTGAGCGCCAGCACCACCGCCGCCGTGTCGCCGGCCGGCACGTCGACCATCACCATCGTCGGCGCGAACCCCATGCGCCGCACGAAGAACTCGCGCTGGCCGGGAGGACCGTCCGGCACGATGAACCGCCCGGCGGTGTCGCTGCGCACCGTGGTCGTCCCCGGGAAGATGCGCACCTCCGCGCCGGGCACCGGCCGACCGCTCGAGCCGACGATGCGGCCCTGCACCGCGCCCGTCGCGCCCGCCGCCACGGCCGCACGCGGCGCCGCGAGCTCGAGGTTCATCACCGGTGGCGCACTGGCGGCGTCGAGCACCACGCGCTCGGGCGCGATGGTCGACCCGCCCGCGCCGCGTGCGCGCACGCTGATCCGCACGCCGCGCGGCAGCGCGCAGAGCGCGAAGCGTCCCTGCGGGTCCGCGCCGGTCTCCACCCACTGCTCGGGGAAGGCGATGCGCGATCCGCCGGGCACCGCCTGGTGCCAGGACGCGCGCACCCGCGCCCCGCCCGCCGCGCGGTCGCGCGCGTCGCGGACCACGCCGAGCAGCGTGCCGGTGTTGCCGGCGACCGCCGGCACGCCCTCGCAGGACGGTGCCCCGCCGGAGCGGCGCGGGGGCGTCGTCACCGTGGGGAGCGGCTCCGGTGGCGCGTCGAAGGCCCGCGCGGCGCCGCGCGCGACCTTCACCCCCACCACCTCCTCCCGCCGCTCGGGCCGCACGAGCATCGCCGACGTCTGGCCCGACCGCGCGAGCCTCCCGTCGTCGGCCTCGGCGAAGATCGGCAAGCGAAGCACCCAGTGCGTGACGATCACATGACCGCTCGGCAGGCGGCTGAAGCGCACCCGCCCGCCGAAGGTCGAGTCGGCGTGGTCCGCGCTCAGCAGCGGCTCGTAGCGGAACTCCACGCGGTCGAGCGCGAAGGTCGTGCGGTCGAGCCAGAGCGTGCCCGCGACGTCGAGCTTCCCCTCCGCGAGGCCGACCGGCGCGAACGCGATGCCGACCCGGCGGACGGAGGTCGGATCGTCGGGGACGAGGCGGAAGCAGTGCGTGGCCGCGAAGTCGTCGGAGAGGAGGACCCGCGCATCGGGCGCGAAGTAGATGCTCGTGGTGTCGACGCGGCGCGCGTAGCCCAGCAGGCGCAGGGCGCGCGGGTCGTCGCTCCGCCAGCCCCGCTCCGCGCGGCCGGTGGTCGTGATGCGGCTCGCCGCGCGCACGCGCAGGAGCCGCGCATCGTACTCGAGGTCGTCGAGGTCGAAGGCGATCGGCGGGGCCGTCTGGGCCGAGAGGACGGCCGCGGCGAGCGACTTGCGTGCCTCGCCCCAGAGCATCGCCACCTGCGTTCCCTCGGCAGGCCGGATGTCGCAGCGCGCGCGGTCGCGCACCTCGATCCCCTGGAGCTGCCCGATCCCGTCGCGCAGCTGCACGCGGCGCGTGAGGACCTCGTTGGCGGTGAGCGTGAACGGGAACGACGTGACGCGCGCGAAGCCGACCGCCTCGGTGCGCAGCCGCCAAGTGCCGCGCCGCGGCGCCCGCAGCTCGAAGCCGCCGAACTCGTCCGAGAGGTCGGCGACTCCCACGCCGTCGAGGGAGTCGACCAAGGACACGAGGGCGCCGGCGACGGGGGTGGAGTCGCCCGTGACGACGACGCCGCGGATGCGCTGGGCGTTCAGCGCCGTCGGGGCGCCGAGCAGCAGGGCGAGGACGAACACCCGCGCAGCGGCGGTGAGGACTCGGTTGGGGGGACGCATGGCGACAATTGGCGCTCCGGCACGCCCAGGCGCGAGGGGCCGGGGGCCGAGCGCGCGCCGGCGCGGGCCCGGACGCCTCGCGCCGGGGACGGGCGGTCGGCCGGCGCGGGCGCACGGCGCCGATCGAGAGGCGACGAGGCGACCGGCGCCCCCTATCTTCCCCCCCGACATGCGCATCCACGACGATCCCCGCGCGCGACCGCGGGCGTACCTCCGCCTGCTGCGCCGCGCGCTGCTCATGGCGCTGGCGCTGCTCGTCGTCGGCCCCTTCGTCCTCATCCTCCCGCTCAACCTGGTGCAGCCGCCGACCACGGCGGTGATCCTGCGGCGCGCCCTGCAGCGGAGCCTCGCGGGCAAGCGGCCGCGTTACCCGCGGCGCGATGTGGTGGCGCGCGACGCCATCTCCCCGCATCTGCGCCGCGCGGTGCTCGCCGCCGAGGACGACCGGTTCTACCTGCACTGGGGATTCGACCTCGAGGAGATCGAGAGCGCCCTCGAGCGCGCACGGCGCGGTCGCCGGCTGCGCGGGGCATCGACCATCACGCAGCAGGTCGCCAAGAACCTCTTCCTCTGGGAGGGGCGGTCATACGTGCGGAAGGGCTACGAGGCGTACCTCACGCTCGTGCTCGAGCTCTGCCTCTCCAAGGACCGGATCCTCGACCTGTACCTGAACCTGGCGGAGTGGGGGGACGGCGTGTTCGGTGCGGAAGCGGCCGCGCGGCGGCACTTCGGGAAGAGCGCGTGGTCGCTCTCGGCGGAGGAGGCGGCGCGCCTCGCGGCGGTGCTGCCGAGCCCGGTGCGGTGGTCGCCGCAGGGTGCGGTGGCGACGCGGCGGCTGCCGGAGATCATGGCGCGCATGCGGTACGCGGCCCCGCGGTCGCGGCCCGAGCCGCGCCGGCGTGGCTGACGACACGGTGCCCGGCGGGTCGCCGGTGACGGCGGCGCGGGACGTCTAGGTAGGGCATGAGGGCGATTTCGGCCGCGATCGCCCCCCCACCCACGCCGGAGCGCTCCCGTGTCCCTCGTGTCAGCCCACCGTGCGCGCCGTCCGCGCGCCGCGCGCATCGCCGTCCGAGCGGGCCTCGCGCTCGCCGCCTTCGTCCCGGCCTGCGCCGGCGGCGGCGATGGGGGCACCGCCCCTCCCGCCGTCGCCTCCGTGGTGATCACGGCACCGGGCGGGCCGATCACGTTCCAGACCCTCACCCGCACTGCACAGTTCGGCGCCGTCGCGCGCGATGCCGCGCAGGCCACGGTCACCGCGACCATCGCGTGGCAGTCGAGCAATCCGGGCGTCGCGACCGTGAATGGCGCGGGGCTGGTGACCGCCGTGGGGAACGGGACCACGCAGGTCACGGCCTCAGCAGGCGGCATCACCTCGACGGCGGTGGCCGTGACCGTCGCGCAGGTCGCCGCCCAGGTCACGCCCACGCCCGCGGCCGTCGCGTTCGGCGCCCTCGGCGCCGGCCGGCAGCTCGCGGCCAGCGTGGTCGACTCGTCGGGCGCGCCCGTCGCGGGCGCACCCGCGGTCGCGTGGACACGGGCCGGCACGGGCGCGACCGCGAGCGTGAGCGCCGGCGGGTTCGCGACCGCGCTCGCGGTGGGCGCGACCGACACCGCCGTGGCCACCGCGGCCGGTCGCGTGGCGCGCATCCCGATCTCGGTGACCCAGGTCCCGCGGTTCGTGACCGTGGGCTCCACCGGCTCCGACACGTTGCGGACATCGACCCGCACGAAGGCCTACACCGCGACCGTCGAGGACTCCCTGAACAACCCGATCGCCGGGCTCGCCGCCACCTGGTCGAGCAGCTCGCCGGCGACGGCCAGCATCGACGCCGGCACCGGCGTGGCGACCGCGCTGAACGACGGCGTCACCACCATCACCGCGACCGTGGCCCCGGCGTCCGGGCAGCGCGCCCTCAGGGTGCAGCGCTATGCGGCGACCTTCACGCTCACGCCGCCCGCCGCGACGATCACCACGCCGCTCGGGACGCAGCTCTTCC
Source organism: uncultured Gemmatimonas sp. (assembly GCA_964586095.1). Classification (GTDB taxonomy): domain Bacteria; phylum Gemmatimonadota; class Gemmatimonadetes; order Gemmatimonadales; family Gemmatimonadaceae; genus Pseudogemmatithrix. Next base: position 12,280 of record CAZPJF010000034.1, read on the forward strand.
TCGGCACCGCGGAGGATTCGGTCGCCTCGGTCCTGCCGATCATCTGGACCTCACGCACGACGAGCGTGGCGACGCTGAGCGCGGCGTCGGGGACGCAGGTCACCGCCACGGCGGCGGGGAACGGCACGAGCTACGTGGTGATGCAAGCCGGCACCCGCGCCGACTCGTCGCTGGTCACGGTGAGCGGGCAGGCGGTGGCGCCGAACGCGATCACCGTGTTCGTCTCGGACTTCGCGTTCACCAGCCAGCGCAACAACACGTCGAACCAGGCGATCGACACCGTCGCCGTGGGCGGCACGGTGACCTGGCAGTGGGAGGCCGGGACGGTGACGCACAACGTGACCTCCACCGGCAGCCCGAACTTCGCGAGCAGCACGAACCGCAGCTCCGGCAGCTATGCGTTCCTGTTCGCGAACGCCGGCACCTACCAGTACATCTGCAGCATCCATCCGGCGATGACGGGGCGCGTCGTCGTGCGGTGACCGCGAGGGTCGCGGTGCGGGCGGCCGCGCGGCCGGCGCCGTCCTGCCGGCGGCGCAGCGGTCCGCGGCGAACGCCACGCCGCGGCGGGGCGTAAGTTGGGGTGGCACACGGGCGGCCGTCCGCCGCCGCGACCCACCCCAGCTCACGTCCCGATGCGCTCCCCTGCCCCACTGCTCCGCCGCCTCGCCACGCTGGCACCCCTGGCCGCCGCCCTGGGTGCGCCAGGCGCGCTCCCCGCACAGTCCGGTCCGCCGACGGTCGCGGCGGGCGTGCCGACCTCGACCTTCAACCAGTTGCGCTGGCGCATGGTCGGTCCCGCGCGCGGCGGTCGCGTCACCACGGTGACCGGCGTGGACCACGAGCCGCACACCTTCTACTTCGGCTCCACGGGCGGCGGCGTCTGGAAGACCACCGACGCCGGCGCGAACTGGGTGAACGTGAGCGACGGACAGATCACCGTCGGCTCCATGGGCGACATCGACGTGGCGAACTCGGACCCGAACGTGATCTATGCGGGGACCGGCTCCGACGGTCTCCGCTCGAACGTCTCGATCGGCAAGGGTGTGTGGAAGTCCACGGACGCCGGCAAGACCTGGCGGCACGTCGGCCTCAAGGACGTCGGCAACATCGGCGCGGTGCGCGTGCATCCCACCAACCCGAACGTCGCGTTCGTGGCCGCGATCGGCGACCCGTTCCGCCCGACGAACGCGCGGGGCATCTACCGCACCACGGACGGCGGGGCGACCTGGCAGCGGACGCTCCACGTGAGTGACTCGACCGGCGCGGTGGATGTGGAGTTCAACGCCGGGGACCCGAGCGTGCTCTACGCGTCGATGTGGCGCGCCGAGCGGAAGCCGTGGACGATCATCTCGGGTGCGCGGGAGGGCGGCGTCTATCGCTCGACCGACGGCGGGACGACGTGGAGCCGGCTCACCAACGGCCTCCCGGGCGGCCTCATCGGCAAGTCGAACGTGGCGGTGAGCAAGGCCGACCCGCGCCGCGTGTACGTGCTGCTGGAGGCGAAGCCCGGGATGGGCCTCTACCGCTCGGACGACGGCGGCGACTCGTTCGCGCTGGTGAGCGAGAACCCGCAGCTCACCACGCGCCCGTTCTACTACACGACGATCGGCGCCGACCCGACGAACGCCGACGTGGTGTACGCCGGCGCCGAGGGCTACTTCAAGAGCACCGACGGCGGCCGCACCTGGCAGCGCTTCGGCACGCCGCACGGCGACAACCATGACATCTGGGTCAACCCGAACGACGGGCGGATCATGATCCAGGCCAACGACGGCGGCGTGAACGTCTCGCTGAACGGCGGGCGCACCTGGAGCACGCAGTACAACCAGCCGACGGCCGAGATCTACCAGGTGTACGTGGACAACCAGTTCCCGTACCAGCTCTACGGCGCGCAGCAGGACAACTCGACGCTCATCGTGCCGTCGCTGCCGCAGCAGGTGGGCGGGCTCGACGACCCCATCCAGGGGTGGCGCTCGGGGCCTGGCTGCGAGACGGGACCGATCATGCCGCACCCGGTGAACCCCGACACGGTCTACGGCTCGTGCAAGGGGCAGTACTCCCGGATGTCGCTGCGCACGGGGCAGGAGAAGCACTACTGGGTGGGCGCGCAGTCGCTCTACGGCAACGCGACCAAGGACCTGATCTTCCGCTTCCAGCGCGTCTCGCCGATGGAGCTCTCGCCGCACGACCCGCGGGTGCTCTACTACGGCTCGCAGCACGTGCACCGAACGCGCGACGAGGGCGTGACGTGGGAGGTGATCTCGCCCGACCTCACGTGGGACCCGCCGCACACGCGGGCCAGCTACTCGGGCGGGCCGATCACGGTCGACAACACGGGCGAGGAGTTCTACTCCACGCTCTACGCGATCCGCGAGTCGCCGCTCGAGCGCGGCGTGATCTGGGTGGGCGCGAACGACGGCCCCTTCCACGTGTCGCGCGACGACGGGAAGACCTGGCAGCGCATCACGCCGCCGGGGCTCGAGATGGGCGGCCGGGTGCAGAACATCGAGCCGTCGCCGCACCGGAAGGGCGCCGCCTACTACGCCGTGCATCGCTACCTGCTCGGCGACTGGAAGCCCTACCTGTACCGGACCGACGACTACGGCAAGACCTGGACGCTGCTCACCGACGGGACGAACGGCATCCCCGCCGACGAGCCGATGCGGGTGGTGCGCGAGGATCCCAGCCGGCCCGGGCTGCTCTACGCGGGCGGCGAGTTCGGCATCTACGTCTCCTTCAACGACGGCCGGCAGTGGCAGTCGCTGCAGCTCAACCTCCCCAACACGCCGATCACCGACCTCAAGGTGCACCAGAAGGACGTCGTGGTCAGCACGCAGGGGCGCTCGTTCTGGATCCTCCACAACGTCACGCCGCTGCACGAGGTGAGCGACGCGATGGCGCGCGCGTCGGCACACCTGGTCCAGCCGCGCGACGCGTACCGGTTCCGGTACCGCGCCGGCTTCGGCGGCCTGGAGAGCGCGCGCGAGAGCGACGCCGACCCCGAGTATCCGCCGGCCGGCGCGACGATCGACTACTGGTTCGCGGCCGCCCCGCAGGGGGAGGTGACGCTCGAGGTGCTCGACGACAAGGGCGCCGTGGTGCGCCGGTTCTCGTCGCTCGCCGCGGGCGAGCAGCGGGTGCAGCCGGCCGAGGAGTCGATGCGCGGCCCGATGTGGGAGCGCATCGGCACGCCGCGCCTGCCGGCCGCGGCGGGACACAACCGCTTCACGTGGGACCTGACGCTCGCGGGGCCGTGGGACCCGAGCCCCGCGCGCAGCGGGCGCAATGGCCCGGTGGTGGTGCCGGGGCGGTACACCGTGCGCCTCACCCACGGGAGCTTCACCGCGAGCCGCCCGCTCGTGATCCGGCCCGACCCGCGCGTCGAGCGCGACGGCGTCTCGATCGCCGTGCTGCGGGAGCTGCTCGACCACAACCTCGCCGTGCGCGAGCTGGTGAGCGACATGAACCGCTTCGGCGCCGAGGTGGAGCAGGCGTGGCGCGGCGCGAGCGGCGAGAAGAAGGCGCGGATCGGCGAGGTGCGCGACGTGATCAACTCCGAGCCCTGGCGCTACGGGCGCCCGGGACTCGCGGCGCACGTCCAGTACCTCTACGGCGCGATGATGCGCGGCGACCAGAAGGTGGGCAACGACGCGAAGCAGCGGCTGGTGCAGCTGCGGAAGGAGCTGCAGGACGCACAGGCGCGGTTCGCGCGGGCGAACGCGACGATGTGACCTGCGCGGCCAGGCGTCGTGTGCGAGGCGGGGGCGGCGCCCCGGGCCGGGGCCACGCACACACCCCGGCCGCCCCCCCCGCCGCCGGGGTCGGGCCGCCCCCGGGACCCACCCCC
>CAZPJF010000034.1:16139-16414 GCA_964586095.1 uncultured Gemmatimonas sp.
CGGTCTAACGCTAATTTGTGCCGTGCGCGGCCTGGGGTGGTGCGCGTGGCGGCGCGCCCTCGGGGCGCGCCGCCTCGTCGCATCCGCCGGCCTCCCCGCGCGGCTAGGGAGCGGGCCGGCGCAGGAACCGCTCCACGTGGTGGACCGGCTGGCGCCCCGACGCGTCGAGGAAGATCGTCCCCGTGCGCGTCTCGAGTCCCGGTCCCTCGATCGCGAGGATGGTGTCGGTGGCGACGCTCCACGAGCGGGCCCACGTGACATGCACCCGGCGGTGC
>CAZPJF010000035.1:0-1666 GCA_964586095.1 uncultured Gemmatimonas sp.
CCGGCGGGGGCGGCGCCCACTGCGCGCCAGCCGCGGCCGGGAGCGCGAGCAGCGCCGCGAGGGCGACGGCCGGGAGGCGTCGCGGGGCGAACGAACGGAGTCGGATCATGATCGGGGTCCTCAGAAGCCGGAGGCGGTGTAGGACGCGGCCACGGTGCGCACGCGCGGCACCACGTCGCGGGAGTCCATCGCCTCGGCGATGAAGGTCAGTTCGTCGGCGCGGGGCGCCGTGCGGAGCCGCGCGACCTGCGCGAGCACCAGTTCCAGGTCCTCCAGCAGGTCGCGCATGCGCGGGTCCTGCGCGAGGGGCGAGTCGAGCAGGAGCCGCGTGGTGCCGAGCATCTGCGTGGCGTCGGCGACGAAGCGGACGTCACTGCGGAGCGCGCGCCCTTCGTGCGACCGCGGGATGGAATCGAGCAGCGTGACGACGCGGGCGAGGTACTCGTACGTGGCGCGCTGCAGCGGGTCGTTGACGTTGGCCACCGGCCGCGCGGTGCCGGCGGTGCCGTTGCCGACATCGCCGCCGTTGGCGCCCGACGCCGCTGCCGGCGGGATCGCATCCGCGGAGGCGGCGGGTGAGCTCACGCGGCCGAGCCCGAAGCCCACCACGAGCGTCGCCGCGATGCCGGCCGCGGTGGCGAGCCAGCCGCGCCGCCGCGGGAACCGGCGCGTCACGCCGTCGATGGCGAGCCCGTCGGCGACGACGGGCGACCGTTGGTGCGCCACCGCGGTGCCCGACGACGCCGGCACGTCGAAGTGCGCGCGCTCGATCCGCGACCAGATGGCGTCGTAGGGGGCGTCGGCCGGCACGCGGTACGTCGCCTGCGCGTCGCGGAGCAGTTCATCGAGCCGGGCGTCGTTTCGTTCGTCGTTGCGGGCGTCGTTGCGTTCGTCGGTCATCGTTCCACCTGCGTCGGGTGAGGCCGCGGGAGGGAGCCCGTGGTCGTCATGCGAAATCCTTCAACGCCTCGCGGAGCCGGCCGCGCGCCTCGAAGAGCCGCGCCTTGCTCGTGCCTTCCGCGACGCCGAGCATGGTCCCGATCTCGGCGTGCGTGTACCCCTCGAGGTCGTGCAGCAGCACCGTCATCCGGAGGCCTTCGGGCAGCGCGTCGATCGCCGCGTGCAGTCGGACCTTCAGGTCGGGATCGGCCTCGCGCACCGGCGCCGCGTGGTCGTCCCCGTCGTCGAGCCCCTCCTCGTGCGCCCGGATCCGCTTCACCTTCCGCATCTGGTTGAGTGCGGTGGTGACGGCGATCCGGTGCAGCCAGGTCGTGAAGGCCGCCTCCCCGCGGAAGCCCGCGAGTTGGGCGAAGGCCCGCACGAAGACGTCCTGCACCAGGTCGCACGCCAGCTCCTCGTCCCCGCAGATGCGGAAGACGATCCGGTGCACGCGCCGGGCGTGCCGGTCATAGAGCGTCCGGGCGGCGATCCGGTCCCCCGCGACCGTGCGGGTGACCAGCGTCCACTCGTCCGGCCCCGCGTCCGGGGTCTGGAGGGCGATGGCAGGGGTCGTCATCGGTTCGCGGGGTTGGACACAGGGGGTCCGGAAAGCGTTGGGGGGGGGGGGGGCGGGGGGGGCCGGGGCCCGCCGGGCCCCCCGGCCCCTCACCGTCGAGGGGCGCCCCCCGCGCGCGCGATGGCGCGGGCGCGGCGCGCCGGCTTCCGG
>CAZPJF010000035.1:1676-16406 GCA_964586095.1 uncultured Gemmatimonas sp.
CCGCGGCCGGGGGCCGGCGGCGCGCGGCGGGGGGCGCCCGCCCGGGGCCGGGGGGGCCCCCCGGGGCCGGCGCCCCCGGGGGGGGGGGGGGGGGGGCGTCGGGACCCGGGTCCCTACGGGCCACGCGGCCCGTCAGCGTCGAGGTGCGCCCCCGGCGCGCGCGATGGCTCGTGCGCGGCTCGCCGTCTTCCGGGGCGAGGGTCGGACTCGTGTGTCCGGCCAAGCGGCCGAGACTTCTCCGCACGAGGGTCGTCCTCCCCGCGGACCCCCCGTCCCCACGAGCCCAGGAGCGCCTGGATGCCGCTGCGCCGTCCGCCCTCGCCCGCCCGACTCCGCCTGCTGAAGCTGCGGCTCAAGCTCCGGCTGCGCCGGAAGCTCAAGGCGCTCAGTGCCCTGCGCGGTCCCGGCGCACCAGCAGCCGCTTCCCCTTGATCTTGGTCGCGCCCAGCGTCGCGATGATCGCGTCCGCGAGCGTCTCGGGCACCTCGACGATGCTGTGGCGGTCCCAGATGGTGATCGCGCCGATCGCGCTCGAGTCGAGGCCCATCTCGTTGGTGATCGCGCCCACGAGGTCGCCGGGGCGGATCTTGAGCTTCCGGCCCGCGCCCACGTAGAGCTTGGCGGCGGCCCAGCCGGGCGCGGGGCGCTTGCCCGTCGCGCGCGGCTTCCCGCCCGCCGTGGACGCCTCGCCGCCCTCGCCGGTCCGGGCGCCCTTCTCCGCCCGCCGCTCCGCCCGCATCGCCTCGCGCTCGCGCGCGGGATGCCGCTCCCGCTGCGTCTGCGCCGCGGGGATCTCGGCCTCCTCGCCGCCCGGTTCCTCCGCCGCGCCCTGCTTGAGCGCCGCCGCCGCGATGTCCATCAGCTCGAACTCGTCGGCGAGCGACGCCACGACGGCGCGCCACGGGTCGAGCCCGCCCTCGAGGATCGCCTCGCGCAGCGACGCCTTGGTGAGGTCCAGCCGGCGCGCCTTGAGGTCGGCGACCGTCGGGACCTGCGCCACCTCGATCGCCACCTTGGTGATGCGTTCGATGTTCTTGAGCAACCGGTGCTCGCGCGGCTCGGCCAGGGTGATCGCCACGCCGGTGCGCCCCGCGCGCCCCGTGCGGCCGATGCGGTGCACGTAGCTCTCGGCCGCCGCGGGCACGTCGTAGTTCACCACGTGCGACACATGCGACACGTCGAGCCCGCGCGCCGCGACGTCGGTGGCGATGAGCAGCTCGCTCGTGTGGGCGCGGAAGCGCTTCATCACGCGGTCGCGCTGCTCCTGCGAGAGCCCGCCATGCAGCGCGTCGGCGTGGTACCCGCGGCCGTCGAGCGTCTCGGTGAGCTCATCCACCTCGGTGCGCGTGCGGCAGAAGACGATCGCGCTCGCCGGCTGCTCCACGTCGAGGATGCGCGCGAGCGCGGCCATCTTGTGCGCGCGGGCGACCACGTAGGCCACCTGCCGCACCTTGGCGACGTTCCCCGCCTTCACCGCGGCCGCGTCGACCTTGATGACCTCGGGATCGCGCAGGTGCGTGCGCGCGATCGCGGCGATCCGCGGCGCGAGCGTGGCCGAGAAGAGCGCGACCTGCTTCTCGGCGGGCGTGGCGGCGAGGATCGCCTCGAGGTCCTCGGCGAACCCCATGTCGAGCATCTCGTCGGCCTCGTCGAGCACGACCGTCCGGAGCGCGCCGAGGAAGACCGTCTTGCGGCGGATGTGGTCGAGCGCGCGCCCGGGCGTCGCGATCACCACGTCGGCGCCGCGCTTGAGCGAACGGATCTGCGTCTCCATCGAGGCGCCGCCGTAGATCGGCACCGCGACCGCGCCAAGCCCCTTGCCGTAGCGATGGACCGCCTCGGCCACCTGCATGGCGAGCTCGCGCGTGGGGACGAGCACGAGCGCGGCGGTGCGCTCGCGCGGGTGCGCGTCGGGCGCGAGGCGGTGCAGCAGCGGGAGCGCGAAGGCGGCGGTCTTGCCGGTGCCCGTGGCGGCCTGCGCGAGGACATCACGGCCCGCGAGGAGCGGCGGGATCGCGGCGCGCTGGATGGGCGTGGGCTCCTCGTAGCCGAGCGCGGTGAGCGCGTCGAGGACGCGCGGGTCGAGGGTGAGGGCGGCGAAGCCGGCGCCCTCGGACGGGTCGGCAACGGCGGGGCGGGAGGGCATGTCCGAAAGCTAGTGCTTTCGGAGCCGTGAGCCGTGAGCCGCGAGCCGTGAGCTGCGCGCGGCCGTCGCGGATGCACCTGTGAGGCAGAGCCCCTCGCCGCGCAGGGCGGTTCAGGCCAGCGGCAGCTCCTGCGACGCGCGGCAGGCGTCGTCGTGCAGGCGCACGATCGCGAGTGCGGTCGGGTCCGCGCGGCCGCCGCCGAACTCCCCGATGAAGCGGCAGGCGGCATGGCCGCGCGCGGCGCGCTCGTAGGCGTCGATCCAGCGCTGGCGCTGCGGCATCCGCTCCGGCTTGATCGGCCACGTGGCGTGCGCGGGACCGATGTGCTTCTCGATGCCGATCCGCCACGGCTTGGGGCTCACGCGCGCACGGAAGCAGCGCTGGCGCGTGCACATCCGCGCGTAGATGCGGTCGGTGGCGAGCGCCTCGAAGACCGCCTGCGTCTCCGGCGACGCGGGATCGTAGGTGCGGTGGACGGCGAGCAGGCGGAAGCCCGCCGGCGTGCGATAGAGGCGCCAGAGGCCGGTCGGGTTCGCCGCGATGAAGGCATCGACCCGCTCCCGGGCGCGCGCCTCCGGCGGTCGCGCCATCGCCGGCGCCACGAGCCGCAGCAGCGGGGCGAAGGCGGCGCGCAGCGACGCGCCGACCCCCCCGCCCTCGATGTCGACGTCGGCGAAGAGCACGTCCGGCACGTTGAGGCAGCGCGCCCCGTAGCCGTTGCGCGTGATCACCGCCGCGCCGTGCCGCTCGAGGATCTCCTCGCGGATCGGCACCCCCTCGGCGCCGTTGTAGGCGCGCTTGTACTCGAAGCGCGGCAGCGCCTCGCCGCGCTGCACGCGATCGAACGCCTCCTGCGCCCGCTGGTCCGCGTGGCGCTGCGCGGCGGCCTGGCTCTCGTCCGACCAGCCGAAGCGGCGGACCGTCACCTGACGGCCGCCGCTCCGTGATCGCACGCGCCCCTCGGCCCAGTAGGCCGGGACGATCATCCCGCCGCCTCGTACGCCTGCCGGAGCCATCCCACGAGCTCCTTGTCGATCGCCTTCGCGTCCTCCACGCGGACGCGGTGCGTGCACATGGCGTTCCAACTCCCGGCGGCCTCGAGCCGGCCCGCGGGCGCGACACCCTTCAGCACGAGTCCGACGTCCATCCGCGCGGCCGTCGACGGCTGGATGAGCCCGAACTGCTTCGCGCGGCGCAGGCTCACGTACGCCTTCTTGGGCGCGAACTCCACGTCGCCGCCGAACTTCGCGATGGCGGCCGCGAGCTGGTCGTACCAGGGCTTGAGCGCCGCCTTGGCGCCGCCGTACTGCTCGGCCACGAGGTCGCCCGCCTCGGCGTTGATCGCACCCGACCCGAGCGTCATGTGCGCGACGAGGTTCGCGTAGCCGTGCCCGAGCCCGTGCTCGGCCTTCAGGTGCGCGACGATCTCGCCGTGCTTGGCCTTGCCGCTCGCCTTGGCGAGCTTCTTCCACGCCTCCAGGTCCTTGCCCGTCTTCTCCTTGAGGTTGCGGGCCATCGTCTCGAGTTCGGCCTTGGGGTCCGCCATCGCCGCCCCCTAGGCCCTGGCCGGCGCGCGCACGCCGTACCGCTGCGTGGCGAAGCCGACGATGAGGCCGACGATCGAGCCCGGGATCATGATCTCCCAGAAGTACTGCTTGCCCGTGGTGGGGTCGGTGCCGAGCGCGAACGGCAGCGCGAAGAGCGCGCCCATCGCGAGGCCGAAGAGCACGCCGGCCGTGACATTGCCGACCTTCTTGGCGAAGAAGCCGATCGCGAGGCCGGCGCAGAGCCCCTTCAGCATGGAGAAGAAGACGATCATCAGGATCTGCGGCGCGACTTCCGGGCCGGAGATGAGCGCCGTGAGGCCGTCGAGGGCGCCGAGGACGGCGCCGAGGACGAGGCCGAGGACCGGTTTGGACATCGGGGTCTCCCGTTCGAGTGCGTGGGGCGCGGGATGCGCCCCCTGTACCTCCCATCTGCCACTCCGCCCGCGATCCTTTGGGGCCGGATCCGCCTCACCGCCCCGGCCGCGTCGAGCCCGTCGTCGCGCGCCGGCCGCGTGTCCACCGAACCCGCCCCCGCGGCTCAGATCCCGCGCGTCAGGAAGATGACCGCCCGCACCACCGCATACGCCAGCAGCAGCAGGATCGCCACCTGGTGCCTCCGCACGAACCGCCAGAGCCGCTCGAGGACGCCCTCATGGTGCGCGTTCGGGGCCTCGCCGTCCAGCCACCGCCGCAGGTCCTCGGCGAGGTCGCGCACCGTGGCGTAGCGTGCCGCCGGGAGCGGCGCCGTGGCCATGGCGACGATCGCCGCGAGCGGCGCGCGCACCGGGTCCGGGTGCGCGGCGAGCATCTCGCGCAACATCACCCCGAGCGCGTACACGTCGGCGCGCGCATCCACGGGGCCACCCGCCGCCTGCTCCGGCGCCATGTAGCCCGGCGTGCCCACCACGGTTCCGTCGGCGGTGAGCGCCACGCCGGGGGTGCCGACGAGCGGGCCACGAGCTGCGGGCCCCGCACCGGAGGCGCCGGCGAGAGTGCCCTCGGGAGGGAGCGCCGCCGGCGTCGTACCGCCCTCGCCGCCGGCGCCCGCCGCGACCTCCCCACCCTCCGCAGCGCTCCGGCCCTCGGCCGCCAGCACCTTCGCCACGCCCCAGTCGAGCACGAGCCGGTCGCCGTACGGGCCGATCATCACGTTCGCCGGCTTCAGGTCGCGGTGGATCACCCCGCGCTCGTGCGCGTACGCGATCGCCTCGGCGATGCGCAGCAGGCTGCGCAGCAGCTCGCCGCGCCCCACGCCGCTCCGGGCGTACGCGTCGAGCGGCATCCCCTCGAAGTAGCGCATGACGTAGTAGACGCGCCCGTCCTCGAGCGCGCCCGCGTCGTACACCGGCACGATGCCGGGATGCTCGAGCTGCGCGAGCACGCGCGACTCCTGCTCGAGGCGCGCCGCGAGCTGCGCCGCCGACGCGTCCGGCGGGAGGACCTTCACCGCCACCTCGCGCCCGAGCTGGCGGTCGAAGGCGCGGTGCACCTCGCCCATGCCGCCGCGCCCGAGGAGGCCGCGCAGCTCGTAGCGCCCGCCGATCAGGGTGGGGGTCCCGAGCTGCGCGCGCACGCGGTCGAGCGCGCGGTCGGGGAGGGGCGGGAGGGCGGTGTCCGGCGGCGCGGTGCGCGGGGAGGCGTCACCCCGCGGCGCCCCGCCCGTCGCGGCGCGGTCGCGCGCCGACGTCCCGCCACCCGGCCCCACGGGCCCCGTCACGGCGCCTCCACGCCGAGCACCGCGCGCACCTCGTCGCGGTACTCCGCCTCGCTTCCCGTGAGCATGCGGATCGTCGCGAGCACCTGCTCGCGCATCCGGCGGCGCGCCCACGCGAGGTGATTCGTCACCTGCGTCACCGGCTCGCCGAATTCCGCCGCGAGCGCCCCGTACGTGGGCCGTGCGTCGTCCGGGGCGTCGGTGAGGTCGTAGCGCGCGTAGAGCGCCCAGGCCGTGCGCTTGCCGCGTGCCTCGCACTCGGCGCGCAGCGCCTCGACGGCGAGCGCGAGCACGCTGCGGGCGAACTCGCGGTCGAAGAGCCGGTCGGCGTCGGCTGGGGTCGCGAGCGCGGCGTCGGTGCCGCCGGCGCGCCCGGGCGCGGTACCCGTGGTCCCGCCAGGCCCCACCGCCGCGTCGAGGGCGAGGTGCATCGCCCCACCCCCGCGCTTGAGCCGGCGCGCGTCACGCAGCGCGGAGCGCGCGAAGTCGTCGAGGCAGCCGCGCAGGAAGCCGCGGAAGCGGCCGCGCGCCGGCTCGTAGCGGTGGAACCAGTCCTTGGCGATCGCCGCCGCGAAGAACTCCTGCGCGAGGTCCTCGGCGTCCTCGCGCGCGAGCCCCCAGCGCAGGCCGAGGATCCCGACGACGGGCTCGCGGTACGCGCGGGCCACGAGGTCCAGCGCACGCTCCCGGTCGGCCGCGTCGGTCGAGGCCAGCGCCGCGACGAGCGTGTCGCGGGTCTCCGGGAGCCGGGCGGTCACCCCGCCTGCTGGGCCGCGAGCCGCTGCATCTGGCGGTACTCGCGGAAGCCGATCATCCGCTTGTTGGCCTCGTCCCAGAGGGTGAGGCGGAGCGTGCGCCACGCGGTGCGCAGCGTGAGCACCGGCGCCTCCTGGAAGATCGGGTTCTCCTCGTGCGCGCGCTTGAGCCGGTAGTTCGGGATCCTCGGCCCGAGGTGGTGCACGTGGTGCAGCCCGATGTGCCCGGTGAACCAGTTCAGCACGCTGGGCATGCGGAGGTGCGAGCTGCCGGTGATCGCGGCGGTCGCGTAGTCCCACTCGCGGCCGCGTTCCCAGTAGGCCTCCTCGAACTGGTGCTGCACGTAGAAGAGCCAGATGCCGCCGGCGGCGGCGAGGTAGTACGCCGGCACGTAGAGCAGGAAGACCGGCTTCCACCCGACCGTCATGATGAAGATGGTCGCGAGCGCCACGAGCGCGATGTTCGTGAACCAGATGTTCCACTGCTGCTTGCCGCCGGTGGCGGGGCCGTTCATCCGGAAACGCTGCAGGATCATCATGTGCAGCGGTCCGATGCCGAAGAGCACGAACGGGTGCCGGTAGAGCCGGTACTTGAACTGCGCGAAGCGCGAGAGCGCCTGGTACTCCTCGACCGTGAGCGTGGTGATGTCGCCGAAACCGCGGTGGTCGAGGTCGCCGGACGAGGCGTGGTGGATCGCGTGCTCGCGCCGCCACTGGGCGAAGGGCGTGAAGGTCAGCACGCCGGTGATGAACCCCACCGCGTCGTTCAGCCTGGGCCACGGGAGGAAGCTGCCGTGGGCGCAGTCGTGCATGATGATGAACGTGCGGATGAGCAGCCCCGCCAGCGGCACGATGAGCAGCGCGGTGGCCCAGGGGGCGCGCCCCATGAGCCAGTAGCCGAGCACGAGTCCGCCGATGAGCAGCCCGAGGGTGACCACGACCTGCCCGAACGAACGGATCGCGTCGGGGCCGGTGTAGCGCGCGATGATCTTGCGCCACTCGCTGGCTTCGAAGCGGCGGACGGGCACGGCGGGCTCGGGAGGCGTCATCGGGGGTCGGGCCGGGGTGATGTCCCAATGTACGCCCGACGATGACGGAGCGCTCGGGTCACGGGCCGGTCGGCGGGCCGACCGGCGACCGTCACGGACCCGTGGTGTTCGTCAGGGTGAGGACGAAGACGAGGATCGAGTTCGGCGGGATGTCGCCGACGCGCGAGCTGCCGTAGCCGAGGCTCGGCGGGATGATGAGCTGCCGCTGCCCTCCGATGCGCATCCCGCGCACGCCCTCGTCGAAGCCGGCGATCACGGCGCCGGTGCCCGTCACGAAGGGCGGGAGGTTCCCCGCGTCGAACTGGTCGCCGTTCCGCAGGTACCCCGCGTAGCTCACCGTCACGGTCGCGCCGTTCTGCGTCGGGACCTGCGCCCCCCCGCCGACGGTGATGTCGCGGTAGTAGAGTCCCGAGGTGGTCCTCGTGGAGGCCGCGAGGTCCACGTTGAGCGACGGCGCGAACGTCGCCTCCTCGATGGTCGGGATGAACGGCCCGCTCTCGCTGCACGCGGGGACCGCGATGAGGAGCGTGGCGAGGGCGAGGAGCGGGCGGAGCATGGCGATTCGCATGGTTGGATGGAGGTGGGTCGACCCGCAAGATACCCGGCAGCGGGCCGGAGGTTGTAGCCGCGGCGCGGTGCGGGTCAGTGCGGACCGGCCGACCCCGTCGAGCGCTGCCGACCCGGGACCAGGTCCACCCGCAGCTCGGTCCAGCCCGTGAGCTGGTAGAACGCCACCCGCAGCTCGTGCCGCCCGCTCGGCAGCTCCGCGGACATCACCTCCGAGCCGCCGGGCGTCGCACGGTCCAGCACCAGCCGGCCATCCACCCAGACCCGGGCGGCGTCATCGCTGATCACCCGCAGGGTGTGCTCGCCGGCGGGCACGTCGACCGTGGCGCGCGCCTCGAGCGCCCAGCGTTCCTGCGGCAATCCGTGCCGCGGCCGGTACCACTGGTAGTCGAGCCGCGACTCCCGCCGTGTGAGGATCGGCGCGCCGGCGAGGATCGCGTCGAGGTTCCCCGCGGCGCGCGGCGGGTCCTGCAGGGTGTCGCGCCAGGCGAAAAAGCGCACGTCCCACGCGGCGCGCACCTCGCGCCGCTCGAACGCGAAGCGCACCGGCACGCCGGCCCGCCGGTGCTCGCCGCGCGGCGACTCGGTGGGCTGCCCCACGTACTCGAGCGTGACCGTCCAGTCGTGCTCGTGATCGGCGAGCGGACGCACCACGAGCGTGTCGCCGATGCGGCCGGCGAGCGTGGTGACGCCGCGCCCGAGCGCATCGCGCTGCCGCGCGTCCCCGCCGCCATCCGCGGCCGGGCGCACGCTGATGCCGCGGATGCCCTCGGCGCCGACGACGCGCCATCGGCCGGCCGGCCCGAGCGTGCGCAGTGCCACGGCGTCGCGCAGGGTGTCCACGGGCCAGAGCTTGGGGCTCCGCCAGTCGTACGGGCCCCACTCGTCCACCACGATCGCCGAGCGCTCGCGGCGCGGCCAGGACGCGTCGGGGATGCGGAGGCCGCGGCCGTCGTCGAAGGCGGGACCGAGGCGCGGTGCGAGCGAATCGTACGCGGCACCGAGCAGCGCGCGCGGGTCGCAGCCGTCGCGGGTCGTGGCGCCGATGCCGGCGCCGGTGGGGGCTGCGATGCCGTCGCGCGCACGGCGCGGGTCGGCGCTCGCCCCGGTCGGCGCCGCCCCGCGCTCCACGTTCCGCGCCGTGTCGAGCCGTTCGGTCTGCGTCACGCGCCACGTGGTTCGGTGCCCGCCGAACCGGTTGTCGGTGATCCGCCAGTCGCGACTCCGCGTGTCGCGGTGCCTGGGATAGCCCCAGTCGGACGGCTCGATCGGGTTCGCCCAGAGGTAGATGGCGGTGGTGTCGCCGGCGAAGGCGTTGCGCGTGACGGCGTTGTCCTGCCCGTGCTCCACCGCGATCGCGACGCGGTTGCGCGCGAAGCAGTTGCCGAGGATCGCGCTCTCGTACGAGTAGCCGCCCCAGACGCCGTGGTCGTTCCCCTCGACGACGTTGGCGAGGAAGCGGTTCCGGCTGAAGGTCGCCTCGATCCCGTTGGTCGGCGCGAAGGAGAAGTCGTTGCCGAAATAGAGGTTGTCGTTCGCGCCCCCCTGCCCCGTGTCCATCGTGGACTGGCCCGCCCAGAGGAAGAGCCCGTCGCCCGAGTGCGTGACCGAGTTCCACGCGACGACGTTGTGGGAGCCCTGTTCGTACATGAGGAGCCCCGCGGAATCCTGCCCCCGGCGGTACCAGCCGTGCGAGTAGCCGCGCACGTTGTAGTCGATCCGGTTGCGCGCGACCACGTTGCGGCTCGCACGGTACATCCCGATGCCGAGTCCGGAGTTGAACGCGAAGACGTTGTCGCGCACGGTGACGCTGTCGGTGCGTGTCATCAGCAGGCCGTTCATCCCCTGCTCGGCGCGGTTGCCGTGGATCGTCCCGCCGCGCACGTCCTCCAGGTAGATCGCCGCGCCGAATCGCATCCACTCGCGCTGCTCGTTCCGGTGGAACGAGAGCCAGTCGATGAGGCTCTCGTGCCCCACGAGCGAGAAGAGGCGCGGCTTCCAGTTGAACGAGAGGTCGTTCCCGGCGAGCGTGAGGCCGCGGGTGCCGCGTGCGAGCACCGCGATGCGGTAGCCGCGGATGGTCGCGCCGCGCACGGTGACGTCGCGCCCGCCGTCGATGCGGATCGCCACGCCCTGCGCGGCATCGGGGTCCGCCCCGCGCGGTGCGCCCTCGACCGTGACCCCGCGCATGTCGACCGTGATCCCGTCGCCGCGGACGGTCACGAGCGCCGAGTCGAGCGACGCGGGCGCGGCGAGCCGGTACGTGCCCGGCCGGATGCGCACGGACTCGGAGATGACCATCCCCGCGGTGAGGGGCACCTCCGGGGCCGCGAGCGGCGTTGGCCGCGGCGGCGTGCCCTGCGCCCCGAGCGCGCCACCACCACGCAGACCACCAGCGGGAACTCCGAGGGCCCAGACGAGCATCAGCGCGACGATCGCCCCCCTGCATCCCCCGGACCCGCGGTGGTGAAGCGCGTCCGGGCCGCGGACCTCGATGATCACAGATGCCTCCTGGGCGGGACGAGCAGCGCCCCGAACAGCAGCCCCGCCGTGAGTGCCAGCAGCGCCGAGAGCACGGCGACGAGCGTGTCGAAGCCCACCGTGTAGTCCTTCTCCATCACGAACCCGAGCGCGCGGAACCCGACGCTCCCCGGCACGAGCAGCATGATGCCCGGCAGGCGGACGAGCGCGCCCGGGCGGCCCGCGATCCGGCCGTAGAGGTTCGCCAGCGCGGCGATGGTGAGCGAGGCGAAGAAGACGCCGCCGGCGAAGGTCCCCTGCGCGAAGCCGAGCCAGCTCCCGGCGACGCGGGTGAGCACGTAGCCGAGGATCGCCGAGCCCATCACGAGCGGGACGTCGCGCCTGGACGCCTGGAAGAGGATCGCGAAGCTCGCCGCCGCCATCACCGCGGCCACCGGCTCGACGAGCCGCGGCAGCACCATCGGGTCCGGCTGCGGCGCCGTCCAGCCGACGGCCGCGAGCACCTGCGTCGCCGCGACCGAGCCGAAGGTGAGCTTGAGGAGCACCGTCATGGCCCCGGCGAAGCGCGTGGTGCCCGTCACGAGCTGCTGCGTGGCGAGCTCGGTGACCGCCGTGGTGAGCGAGAGCCCGGGCATGAGCACGATGAGCGACGCGACGATCACCGTCTGCAGCGAGATCGGCGCGACGAAGTGCGCGAACGCGGTCGCGAGCGCGGTGGCGACGAGCGCCGACACCGCCTCGCTCGCCGCGGCGAGGTTGGGCCGCGACGCGCTCAGCAGCGCGATCCAGCCGATCAGCAGCCCCAGCACGAGCGCCACGCCGATGTCGAGCCACCCGGTGCCGAGGAGCCCGGCGACCGCCGCCGAGGCGAGGCCGAACGCCCCGACCACCTGCAGCTGCGCCCCGGGGGTGAATGGCCGGTCGAGCGCGCGCATCGTCTCCCACGCCTGTTCCACCGACTGCGTCCCCTGGATCACCTCGTCGGCGATGCGGTCCAGCTTGACGAGGGCGCGGAGGTCGATGTTCCCCGGTTCGAGGCGCAGCACGCGCGTGTGCTGCGCCCCGGTCGGGTCGTCGGCGTCGGCGATCGAGAGCAGGAGCCCGGTGGGCGTGCTCCAGATCTCGGCGTCCACGCGCACGGCGCGCGCCGTCGCGCGCACCGCGCCCTCGAGGCGTTGCGCGCTCACGCCCGCCACGTGCAGCCGCCGCGCGAGTTCGGTGAGGAACCGCACCCGCGCCGCGAGGTCCGACGACATCGCGCGCGGCGCCGCAGCGCTGGCGCCGGTCACGGCGTCCGGATCAGGATGAGCGCGTCCTGCGGCGTCGTGAGCCACTCGGCCCCGGTCGCCGTGATCACGACCATCTCCTCGGGCGAGTAGGTCTTGGTTCCCTCGCCCCACGGCCTCCCCTCGCTCCCGGGATACCAGTACGAGAAGAAGCCGTCGAACGCGAAGGTCATCCCCTCGCGGAGCGGCACGGCGACACCGCGGCGCAGCCGCGGCCCCGCGTCGTGCGCCCAGTAGCCCACCGCATGCCCGGTGCTCCACGGCACGGGCGCCGAGCCGGCGCGCGCCATGACGAGGCGCTGCGCGCTGTCGACCTGGGCGGCGGGCACGCCCGCCCGCATCGCGCCGAACGCGGCCCGCGACCCCGCTCGCGCCGCCTCCCACTGGCGCTGCACCTCCGCCGGCGGCGCCGTCTCGCCCGGGCGCAGCACGTAGGCGAACCGCTGGATGTCCGTGACCCACACCCCGTGCACCTTGATGCCGAAGTCGGTCTGGATCACGTCGCCCGGCTGGATCACGCGGTCGCTCGCGTGCGAGTGCCCACGATCGGGCCCCGAGTTCACGCTCGGGTTCTGCGCCGGGCTCCACCCGTCCTCCACACCGAGCTCGCGCATGCGGCGCTTGAGGAAGCGGGCGAGGTCGCTGTCGCGCGTGCGGCCGGGGACCACGGTCGCGTACGCCTCCCGCTCGAGCTGCGCCGTGAGGTCGGCCGCGCGCCGCATGATCGCCACCTCGGCGGGAAGCTTCACCGAGAGCCAGCGGTCCACCAGCTCGGCGGAGGGCACGAGCCGCGCCACGAGGTCGGGGCCGAGGGCCGACTCGAGCCCGGCCCGCTGCGACGCCGAAAGGCCGTCGGCGATGACCGAGCCGCCGCTGTTGATCGCGATGCGCGCCGGCGCGGCCGCCCGGAGCCGCCGCGCGGCCTGGCGGTAGAGGTCCTCGGTGGAGCCGTCGTGCACCACCACGGAATCGTGGGTCGCGACCTCGCGCAGCGCGATCGCCTCGCCGAAGCCGGCGATGATGACGGACCGCACGGCGTCGCCGGTGCGGAAGAAGAGGACCGCCGACGGCGCCCCCGCGTTCTCGCCCCCCACGTGGAGGGCGAGCGGGTCGTTCGCGTTCTCGCGGACGATGGTGATCCACGCGTCGACCGCGGTCTCGCGCAGCGCGGCGGGGAGGAGGCGCGCGATGCGCTCGCGGCGGATCGCCGGCCAGGGCGAGGGGCCGGTGAAGTCCGTGGATTGGGCGGCGGCCGGTGGGGGCGCACCGACCACCGCGATGGCGGCGACGAGGCCGAGCAGGAGAGTGCGACGCATGCGGTCGGGTGGGGTCCGTCCCAAAGCTATGTGCGCCCGCCGCGGCCCGCATTCACCGCGGCGGCGCCCTCCCCACCCCCGCATCACTTCCGGTTCTTCGGGTCCAGCGTCCACTCGAAGAACGTCCACACCCGGTTCCACGAGTCGATCTGCTCCGGCGAGTCCTCCTTCTCGAGCGTCTGCCGGTTCACGCGGCGGCTGAAGGTGTGCCCCACGCTCGCCGGGCCCGGGGTCGGGTCCCAGTAGATCTTGGTCTCGGTGAGGTGCGGCTTCCGCGCCTGGAGCGCGTCGATCAGCGGCCGCGCCTCCTCGAAGTTCACGTCGGTGTCGTTGCTCGCCACGTGCACGAGGAGCGGCTTGAGCAGGCTGTCGACGTGGTAGTAGGGCGAGCGGCGCACGTACTCCTCGCGCTGCTCGAACGGCAGCCCCGAGAGCTCCTTCTGCGTCGAGAAGCTCCGCTGGTAGCCCGGCCCCTTGAACGAGAGGCGGAAGATCAGGTTGGTCACCGGCACGATCGCCGCGCCGCTCACGAACCTGGCGCGCGCGCCGCGCATCATGAGGAGCGCCGTGATGAAGCCGCCGTGGCTCCACCCCATCACCCCGATGCGCGCCGGGTCGACCTCGGGGTTCCGCAGGATGAAGTCGTACGCGTCCTCGACGTCGTCGACCTCCTTGCCGCCGTAGTCGATCGCGTTGTGGTGCGCCTCGCCGTACCCCGTGCTGCCGCGGTAGTCCGGCGCGACGATCACGTACCCGCGGCGCGTGGCGTCGATGATGAACGGCAGGTAGTTCTGGTCCCAGTTGCCGTGGACGCCGCCATGCACCCACACCAGCGCCGCATGCGCCTTGGGGCCCTTGGACTGGAGCGGCGAGAAGACGTACACGGGGATGTCCAGGTCTCCGTAGCGGCTGCGGTACGTCGTCTTCTCGTAGCGCATCACGCCGCGGCTGCGCGCGGCGAAGATGCTGTCGGTGCGCGCCTTGGCCGCGACCGCCTCGGCGTAGTTCGCGCGCGGATGGTCCTCGTGGCGGTTGCTCACGTAGAGCAGCGCCGCGCGGGCCGAGTCCATGGGCACCTGCTGGCGCGCGCGCGCCGCGCCGCCCTGCCCCGGGGCCGGCGGCTGGCCTTGCGGCCGGCCCGGGGCCTGGGCGTCGAGCTGCAGGGCGGCGGCGAGGAGGGGAACGAGGAGGAGGGTACGCATGGTTCGATGGGGGTTGTGGGTCCTCCACGGCTACGCCGACCCGGCGCGCGACGCTGGCCGCTCACCGATATTATGGCATGATCTCGTACGATCCGAAGAACTGGCTGGGCGTGCTCTTCGACTTCCCGCGCAGCCCCGTCTTCCGCACGCTCTTCCTCGATGTCGTCGGCGCGGGCGTCTGGGCCGCGCTCGTCGTCTGGGTCGAGACCGACGTCTTCCGCGTCGCCGTGCCGCTCGGGCCGTCGTTCCTGAGCATCCTCGGGATCATCCTCGGCCTGCTGCTCGTCTTCCGCACCAACACGGCGTACGATCGGTGGTGGGAGGGCCGCCGCCTCTGGGGCCAGCTCGTCAACGTCTCGCGCGGGCTCGCGCAGCAGCTCGGGGCGGGCCTCGCGGGCGACGCCCACGCGCCACGCCGATCGCGGTATGCGCAGCTCCTCGCCGAGTACCCGGCGGCGCTCGCCGCGCACCTGCGCCGCGCGCGCGGCACGGAGGGCCCGCACCGCCCCAACGAGCTGCTCACGGCGCTGCACGCCGAGGTGCACGGGGACATCGCCGGCGGCCGCCTCACGCCGCAGCACCGCATCGCGCTGGCGCCGCTCCTGCAGGCGTTCGACGACGTCACGGGCGGCTGCGAGCGGATCCGCAACACGCCGATCCCGTTCA
>CAZPJF010000036.1:0-16093 GCA_964586095.1 uncultured Gemmatimonas sp.
GGGAGCCGGGGGCGGCGGGGGCGGGGGCGGTCACGGGCGAAAGCTAACGGGCGCGCGAAGTCCGACCGCTCCGCCCGCCGGTGGCCGCGCGCTGCGGCTACCGCCCCAGTGCCCGCATGACGGTCCCCACCTCGTCCCGGGTGTTGTGGAAGTGCGGCGCCAGCCGGATGGCGCCCTCGCGCACGGAGTGCGTCACGCGCGCCGCGCGCAGCTTCCGCGAGTCCCCGTCGAGGTCGGGCGTCGCGATCGCCACGATCCCGGCTCGGCGTGCGTCGTCCGCCGGCGTGAGGATCCGCACGCCCGGCGCGCGGCCCGCCCAGTCGAGCAGCTCGCGGGTGAGCGTGCGCACGTGCTGCTCGACCGCGGCGGGCCCGAGCTCGAGCAGGAGCTCGAGGCTCGCGTTCATCCCGACGATGTCCTGGTACGGGATCGTCCCGACCTCGAACCGCCGCGCGTCGTCGTGCCAGGCGGGGTCGTAGTCGAGGAAGCGGCCGAAGTCGCCCGAGCCCGCCTGCGCGAGCCAGCCGGCCGCGGGCGGCTCGAGGGTGCGCACGAGCCCCTCGCGCACGTACGCGAAGCCGCTCCCCCACGGGGAGCAGAGCCACTTCTGCGCGCCGCAGCTCAGGACGTCGATGGGCGTGGTCGCCACGTCGAGCGCGAGGGGGCCGAGCCCCTGGATGGCATCGACCGCGAACCAGATGCCGCGCGCGCGGCAGGCGGCGCCGATCCGCCCGAGGTCGATGCGCGCACCGCTCCAGAACGAGACCCAGCTGAGCGCGACCCCCTTCACCCGCGCATCGGTCGCGACGCGCCGCAGCACCGCCTCCTCGTCGGGCGCGGTGCCGGCGAGCGGCAGCAGCTCGAACGTGAAGCCGCGCGCCCGGGCCGCCGCCATCCACGGATACACGTTCGCCGGGAACTCGCCCTGGCTGCCGAGCACGATGTCGCCGGGCCCGAGCGGCAGCGCGTACGCCGCGAGGTTCACGCCCCAGCTCGTGTTGGTCGTGAGGACGATCTCCCCCGCGCGCGCGCCGATGAGCCGCGCGGCGAGCGCGCGCGCCCGGTCGAGCACCGGGAAGAAGTCCTCCGCACCCAGCCGGTGCGGCTCGGCGCGCTTGAGCCCGTACGCCTCGAGCGCGTCCCGCGCCCGCTGCGGGAGCGGCCCCACGGCCGCGTGGTCGAAGTGGATCGCGTCGCCGTCGGCTTCCCACGGAAACTCGCGGCGGCGCAGGGTGTGGAGATCGTACATGGGACCGGGAGGAGGTGTGCGCTCGCCGCGACGTCGCGGCCATCTGCCATCTGCCTTCTGCCATCTGCCATCTGCCATCTGCCTTCTGAACTCCGCCCTACGGCTCCCGCAAGTGCCCCGGCGTGTCCTTCGGCTGCCCCTTCCACCGCCGATGCTGCCAGAAGTACTGCTCCGGATGCTCGCGCACGAGCCGTTCGAGCACCTGCGTGTAGCGCGCGACCGTGGCGTCGATGTCCGCCTCCTTGTCGCCGGTGTGCACGAGCGGCACCGGCTCGAAGTGCGCGACGTACCGCCCGTCCGGGCGCCGGAGCGCCGCGACGAAGACCATCGGCAGGTCGTTGCGCAGCGCGAAGACCGCGGCGCCGCGCGGCGTGCGCGCCGGCCGCCCGAAGAACGGGATGAAGGTGCTCGCCAGTCCCTTGGCACTCTGGTCGGAGAGGAACCCCACGCCGCGCCCCGCCTTGAGCGCCTTCGGGATGGCGCGCACCGACTCGTCGGCGAAGAGCACGCGCATGCCGAGGCGTTCGCGCGTGCGCTTGAAGAACGCGTCGCTGAGCGGGTTGGCCATGTGCATCGCGATCGCGTCGATCGGGAGCCCGCGCGCGGCGATGTAGGCGGCGCTCAGCTCCCAGTTGCCGAGGTGCCCGGCCACGAGGATCACGCCCTTCCCCTGCGCGAAGGCCCGCTCGAGCACCTCATGGCCCCGCACCTCGGCGAAGGCCGCGAGCACCTCCTCCCGCGTCGCGCGCGAGAGGACGATGCTCTCGATGGCGACGCGGCCGAGCCCGCGGTAGCTCTCGCGCGCGACGGCGCGGACGCGCGCGTCGTCGAACTCCGGGAAGCAGGCCCGGATGGTGCGCTCCACGCGCGCCGCGCGGATCCGCAGCGGCCACCAGCCGAGGCCGCCGACCGCCGCGCCGACCGCGGACGCGGCCCGCCAGCCGAACGGGCGGAGGAGCGTGGCCACGGTGCGCAGCGCCCAGTACTCGAGCCACTGCATCATGCTCGGCGCGGCGGCCGGCGCCGCGGCGGGCGCGGACCGCGGTGCGGCGGCCGCCTCAGTCATCATCGTCGTCGAGCTCGACCGGCTCCGGGACCGGCTCCGGCGCCTCGGGCACGCGCTCGGGCGCCGGCGCCTGCACGGTCCGCTGCTGCATCGCGTGCAGGCGCGCGTACGCGCCGCCGGCCGCCAGGAGCTCGGCGTGCGTGCCGCGCTCCACCACGCGCCCCTGGTCGAGCACCAGGATCTGCGTGGCGTGCACGATGGTCGAGAGCCGATGCGCGATCACGAACACCGTGCGGCCGGCGAGCAGGCGGTCGATCGCCTCCTGGACGAGCCGCTCGCTCTCGGTGTCGAGCGCGGAGGTGGCCTCGTCGAGGATGAGGATCGGCGGGTCGGTGAGGAGCGCGCGCGCGATGGCGAGGCGCTGCCGCTGCCCGCCCGAGAGCCGGGTGCCGCGCTCGCCGAGGACCGTGTCGTAGCCCTGCGGCAGCGCCGAGATGAAGTCGTGCGCGTTGGCGGCGCGCGCGGCGGCCTCCACCTGCGCCGGCGTGTACCGCTCGACGGCGCCGTAGGCGATGTTCGCCCGCACGGTGTCGTTGAAGAGCACGGTGTCCTGGCTGACGATCCCGGTGAGCGCGCGGAGCGAGGCGAGGCGGATCTCGCGCGCGTCGACGCCGTCGACGAGGACGCGGCCCGCCGTGGGCTCGATGAAGCGCGGGATCAGGTCCACGAGCGTGCTCTTCCCCGCCCCGCTCGCGCCGACGAGCGCGACGACCTCGCCGCGGCGCGCGACGAGGCTCACGTCGCGCAGGACGGGCGCGTCGCCGTAGGCGAAGTGGACGCCGTCGAACGTCACGCCGTCCCGGAGCGCCGTCACCTCGCGCGTGCCGCGGTCGACCTGCGTCTCGGCGGGCTGGTCGAGCACCTCGAAGAGCCGCTCCGCGGCGGCGAGCGACTGCTGGGCCGTGGTGGGCGCCTGCGCGAGCTGCTTGATGGGCTGCAGCAGGCGCATCACGAGCACCATGAAGCTGATGAGCACGCCGCCGTCCATGGTGCGCGCCTCGAGGACCTCGCGCGCGCCGATCCAGAGCACCCCCACGGCGATGATCGTGCCGAGGACCTCGGTGAGCGGGCTCGAGAGCAGCGAGAGGCGCTGCATCCGCGTCATGCCGCGGGAGTAGCGCGCCGAGGCGCCGATGAAGCGCCCGTCCTCGTAGGGCTCGCCGCGGAACGACTTGACGAGGCGGATGCCGCTCACGACCTCCTGCAGCACGCTGGTCATCTCGCCGTACTCGTTGCGGAGCCGGCGGTGCCCCTTGCGCAGCTTGCGCAGGAGCGGCTGGAGCACCGCCATCACCAGCGGCGCGATCACGAGCGCCACGAGCGTGAGGCGCGGCGACATGGTGAAGAGGATCACCACCGTCACGACGATGGTCGCCGCGTTCTGGATCGTGCGCGTCGCGACCTCGGCCAGGATCAGCTTGGTCTGCTCGGTGTCCGTGAGGATGCGCGAGAGGATCTGGCCCGTCTTGGTGCGCGAGAACCAGGTGAGGGGCAGGCGCTGCATGTGCGTGAAGACCGCCGCCCGGAGGTCGCGCGTGAGGTGCTCCTGCAGCGAGGCGCCGAACTGCCCGCCGGCCCAGAGGAAGAGGTTCTTGGCCACGACCATCGCGATGATCACGAGGATCACCGCGCGGAGCGACCCCATGGGGTCGGCGGCGTCGAGGAAGGGCCCGATGAGGCGGTCCTGGAAGCGCGACAGCCAGCCCATGCCGGAGGCGACCTGCATCGCCTGCCCGAAGAGCGTGTTCAGGAAGGGGATCAGCAGCGTGAACGCGAGCCCGTCGAGCGCGGCCGCGACCACGTTGAAGACGACGTTCCCGCCGAGGCGCCAGCCATGGGGGCGGAGGAACGGGAGGAGGCGCCGGAAGACGCGCATCAGCGGCCGGGGGACGGGAACGGGAGGGCCGCGGCGTTCATGGCAGGTGAAGATACTCCGGCGGCGGGGAGCCTCCAACGTTGCCGCGCGGACCGCGCGCCCTCGCGGCGCGCGCGGGGGCCGGCGACCGCCCCTTCCGGGGGAGACCCGCCGAGGCGCACTTTCCGCGGGTGCCGGCCCCCGTCCCCCTCTTCACCCCCGTCCGGGCGAGCTTCCCCTGTCCCGCGCTGCTCTCGGCGGCGGGGCGCGCGGCACTCGGGGGCGCGCGCGAGACGCTCCTTGGCGCGGTGATGGCGGTCCGCCTGATCCACGCGGCGAGCCCGCCGCATGCGCTGGACGCGGAGACGCGTGAGGCCCGCGCGGAGGCCGCCCGCACCTGGCTGGCCGCGCTCACGCTCCCCGCCAAGGTGCGCACGGCGCTGCACCGCGCCTTCGCGACCAGCGCCACGGGAGACCCGGCGAGCGCGGCCGACGCGCTCGAGGCGGTGACGGAGGTCACCACCGCGCACCTCGACCGGGGCGCCCGGGCGGAGTTGGTGCGCCTCGTCACGGTCCTGCGTACGGCCGCCGCGCAACTTGCCGAGGGTCATGAACGGCCCATAGAATAGGCAGGTCCCGTTCCCAACCTTAGAGGCCGCGTGCGCCCGACCGACATCTCCCCGATCTCCCGCGTGATGCGCCGGATCGACCTGGTCGCGGACGGCTCGCTCGCGGGAGACACGGTGCGGACCGGCTTCCCGAGCATCGACCGGTGGCTCGGGGGCGGGGTGCGCGCCAGCGACCTCGTGGTGCTCGGCGGCGACGTCGGGAGCGGGAAGTCGGCGCTGGCGCTTGCGATGGCGCTCCGGATGGCGGAATCGGGCGCGCGAATTGCGTACCTGTCCGGGGAGATGTCCGTGGAGCGCGTGATGGAGCGCGCGCTGGCGATCGAGGGGCGGGTGCGGGTGGACGACCTGCGGCAGGGGCGGCTCGACGACCTGCAGCGGGCGGCGGTGGGAGCGGCCGCGGTGCGGTTGCGCGACCGCGCCCCGCGGTTCGAGGTGCTCGCGCCCTCGTCGGTGGACGCGCTCGGGACGCGGATCCGGGCGCTCGACGCGCAGGTGGTGGTGCTCGACTCGCTGCAGGCGCTGGCCGCGACGTCGCGCGCGCAGGACGAGGAGCTCGCGGCGGCGCTCCGGCAGCTCAAGGCCGAGGCGGTGGCGCAGGATGTCTGCCTGGTGGTGACGGCGCAGCTCCCGGCGTGGGTGCCGCGGGGCGACGCCCGCCCGACGCTCGAGGACTTCGGGGCGCTGGGCGCGGTGAAGCACGAGGCGGACGTGGTGCTCGCGCTGTACCGCGAGGAGATGTATGCGCCGGACTCCGGCGCGGAGGGGGCGACGGAACTGCTGGTGCGCAAGAACCGCAACGGCGCGACCGGGTACGTCGACCTGTACTTCTACAAGCAGTGGCTGCGCTTCGAGGACATGCTGGATCCCGATCGATAGGAGCCGTGATGCGATTCGTCCGTACGATGGTGGCCGTCGCGCTGTGCGCCGGCCTTGCCGCACCCGCGGCCGCGCAGGGGACCACCGGCGGGGCGATCGCCCGGCTGGAGGCCGCCCGCGCGCGGAATCCGCAGAACGTCGCGGCGCTGCGCGCGCTGGGCGTGGCGTACTACAAGGCCCAGCGTTGGGCGGACGCGCGCAGCGTGCTCGACCGGGCGCGCCAGCTCGACCCCAAGGACGGCGTGAGCGCGCTCTACGCCGGCATGGCCGCCGAGCAGCAGGGTGACCTCACCGCGGCGCGCAACGCGTACGAGACGTACCTCAAGGTGGGCACGACGCGGCGCGCGAAGGAGCGCATCCGCGTCCGCCTCGTGTCGCTCGCGCGGGCTGAAGCCGTGGCATCGGCCAAGGCCGCGGTGGCGAACGAGGCCACGCTCTCGCGCACGCCCGGCGCGCCGCTCACGGTGGCGGTGCCGCCGTTGCGGTTCCGCGGGGTCGACACCTCGCTCGCGGTCCTCGAGCGCGGGATGGCGGACCTGATCATCACCGACCTCGGCCAGGTCGCGCGGCTGACCGTCGTCGAGCGCGACCGCATGCAGGCGCTCGCCGACGAGATCCGGCTCGCCCAGTCCGACCGCGTCGACTCGACGTCGGCGGTGCGCGCCGGGCGGCTCATGCAGGCGGGCACGCTGGTGAACGGCGTCATCGTGCAGCCGGAGGCGAACCGGCTCACGCTCGACGCGAGCCTCGTGAACGTCGCGAGCGGCGCGATCGGCGCGCCGGCGACGGTGAACAACACCATCGACCAGCTCTTCGACATGGAGAAGCGGCTGGTGTTCCAGCTGCTCGACCGGCTGAACGTGCAGCTGACGCCGGCGGAGCGGCAGGCGATCGAGCGGCGCCCGACGACGAACCTGCAGGCGTTCCTGTCGTACAGCCGCGGGCTGCAGGCCGCCGACGACGGCCGCTTCGCGGACGCGGCGCGCTTCTTCGAGCAGGCGCGGTCGCTCGACCCGGGCTTCAGCGCGGCCGCCGCGCGCGGGCAGGCGGCGCAGGCCGCGGCGCAGGGCACGGAGGTCACCCCGGCGATCATCGAGGCGAGCCTCGGCACGGGCACCGAGGGGCAGGTCGCCGAGGCCGCCTCCCGCGGGAGCCCGGTCGCCGAGTCGGGTGGCCTGCAGAACACGCTGCGCACGATCACGCAGCAGACGAGCCTCCCGACGACCGGCGGCGATCTCACGACGACCAGCACGACGTCGACCCAGCGCCAGGCTCCCGAGCGGGATCCGTCGACCTCCACGCCCGGCACCGACGCGATCGTGCGCACGGGCCAGGTGATCATCATCATCCGCCGCCCGTGAGCGAGGACCGACTCCCGATGCGCTCCCTCATCGCCGCCTCGCTCCTCACGGCCACGCTCCCGGCGCTCGCCGCCGCGCAGGGGGTGCGCGACCTCGCGGTCATCATGGCCCCCAACACCGCGGCCTACGCCCTCGGCGCGGGGGCCGGCAAGCGCACGATCGTGCAGTCGTCGCTCCCGATCGTCCTCTCGCTGCCGGTGAACGAGCGGCTCACGGTGGACCTCACCACCGCGTACGCGAGCTCCGACGTGATGGAGAACGGCCAGTCGCTGAGCGGCATCCGGGGGCTCACCGACACGCAGCTCCGCGGCACCTTCACGCTCGGCGACCGCTTCGTGGTCTTCACCATGGGGCTCAACCTCCCGACGGGGCAGTACACGATCCCGGAGGGCCAGCAGCTCGCGGCCGGCCAGATCGGCAACGACTTCCTCAACTTCCCCGTCTCGTCGATGGGGAACGGCCTCTCCGGCACCGGCGGCGTCGCGCTCGCGCGCACCGTGGGGTCGTGGAACCTCGGCGCCGGCGTGAGCATGCGGAAGTCGACGCGGTTCACCGCGTACGTCTCGGAGGGCACCGACCTGCGCTTCACCCCGGCGGACGAGTACCGCGTGAACCTCGGCGTCGACCGGCCGGTCGGGGCCGGCCAGGTGCAGTTCGGGGTCACGTACGCGGCGTTCGGGGCGGACGACGCCGAGGGCACGACGTACAGCACGGGGGACCGCATCATCGCCTCGGGCGCGTGGAACTTCCCGGTGCGCAGCTCGACCGTCTTCCTCTCCGGCTGGAACCTCTTCCGGCTCGAGGGCGCGCAGTTCAACGGCGTCGCGCCCAAGGAGAACGTCCTCAACCTCAACGGCGGCGTGAGCTTCAGCGCCGGCGAGACGCTGATCCAGCCGAACCTCGAGATGCGGCTCTGGCAGGTGGACGGGGCGAAGGCGGGCAACCTGCTGAACGCCGGCCTGCGCGCGCGGTTCACGCTCGGCCGCTTCATGCTGATCCCCGCGGGCGGCTACGCGATCGGCACCACCTACTCGCCGACGGACTCCGAGGACCGTGAGGACGTGACAGGGTACCGGGCGAGCCTGACGATCCGGTGGAATTGAGCGGCGGGGCGGTATCTTTCGTCCGCCCCCGCGGGCGGACCCGCACCCGCCCCCCGACCCATCCCCATCCGTCGTCCCATGGCCGGTCATAGCAAGTGGAAGCAGATCAAGCACTACAAGGCGGCCGCTGACGCCAAGCGCGGCGCCATCTTCACCAAGCTCCTGCGCGAGGTCACCGTGGCCGCCAAGGCCGGCGGCGGCGACCCCGATGGCAACGCCCGGCTCCGCACGGCCATCGAGAACGCCAAGGCCCAGTCGTGCCCCAAGGAGAACATCGAGCGCGCCATCAAGAAGGGCACCGGCGAGCTCGAGGGCATCGACTACTCCGAGGTGCTGTACGAGGCGTATGGCCCGGGCGGCGTGGCGCTCATGATCCAGGCGCTCACCGACAACCCGACGCGCACCGTCGCCGAGGTCCGCGCCAAGCTCTCGCGCGGCGGCGGCAACCTGGGCGCGACCAACTCGGTGGCGTTCATGTTCGACCGGAAGGGGCAGATCGCCATCCCGGCCGAGGGGCGCGACGAGGACCGCGTGATGGAGCAGGCGCTCGAGGCCGGGGCCGAGGACTTCGCGCGCGAGCACGACCAGTTCATCGTCTCCACCGCGCCGAACGACCTCCACGCCGTGAACAAGGCGCTCGAGGCCGCCGGGCTGCATGCGTCGGAGGCGGTGCTCGCGTGGATCCCCCGGAGCACCATCCGGGTGGAGGGCGCGACCGCCGAGCAGCTCCTCAAGCTCCTCGAGGCGCTCGAGGACCTCGACGACGTGCAGAAGGTGGACGCGAACTTCGACATGGACGAATCGGCGATGGCGGCGGGGTGAGCGCGCACCGCGGCGCCGCGACGTGCTGATCCTCGGCATCGACCCCGGCACCGCCGTCACCGGCTACGGCGTCGTGCGCGCGGGCCCGCAGCCCGCGCTCGTCGAGTGCGGCGTGATCCGCACGCGTCCCGAGCGGCCGCTCGCCGAACGGCTGCGCGACATCAGCGCCGGCGTGCGCGAGCTGCTCGCACGGCACCGCCCCGGCGCGATGGCGGTCGAGGACGTCTTCTACGCCCGCAACGTGCGCACGACCCTCGTGCTCGGCCACGCGCGCGGCGTCATCCTGCTGGCCGGCGCCGAGGCCGGCATCCCGATCCACGAGTACCCGCCGGCCGAGATCAAGAAGGCGATCGTCGGCGCGGGCGGGGCGACCAAGACCCAGGTGCAGTTCATGGTGACCAAGCTGCTCCGGCTGAAGACCGCCCCCCAGCCCGCCGATGCCGCCGACGGCGTGGCGGCGGCGCTCACCTGCGCGATGCGGCAGCCGCTCTTCCGCGCGCTCGCCGGCCTGCGCGGGGACGCGCGATGAGCCGCCCCATGCCGCGGCCGCGGCGCCCCGCAGGGACCGCATGATCGCGCGCATCCACGGCACGGTGGTCGCGACCGGCCTCGACCGCGTCGAGGTGATGACCGCGGGCGGCCTCACCTACGAGGTGCTCGTCCCGCTCAGCGTGCTCGAGCACGCGCCGCGCGCGGGCGACCACATCGACCTGCACACGGCGATGGTCGTGCGGGAGGACGCCTGGCTGCTCTTCGGCTTCGCCACCGCCGAGGAGCGGCGGCTCTTCCAGCGCCTGATGGGCACCACGGGGGTCGGCCCGTCGCTGGCGATGAACCTGCTCTCGACGCTCACGGGCGAGCGGCTGGTGCGCGCGATCCGCGACGGCGACCTCGCGACGCTCACCCAGGTCCCGCGCGTGGGGAAGAAGCTCGCCGAGCGGCTCGTGCTCGAGCTGCGCGACAAGGTGGAGGGGACCGGGGTCGAGGGCGGCGCTCCCGCGGCCCGCGGCGCTCCGCCCGCCGGCCCGGGCGCGGACGCGGTGCGCGCGCTCGTCGCGCTCGGCTACGCGCCCGCCGACGCGGACCAGGCGGTGAAGCGTGCGCTCGAGGCGGCCCCCAAGGGCGAGTCCACCGCGGACCTGATCCGGCGGTCGCTCGCGGCCATCGGCAAGTAGATTCCCCGCGATGAGCCGCCCCGAGATCACCACCCCCGAATCGCTCGCCGACGAGTCGGTCGTCGAGCTCTCGCTCCGCCCGCAGCGGCTGGCCGAGTTCATCGGGCAGGGGAAGGTGAAGGATGCGCTGCGGATCTACATCGACGCGGCGACGGCGCGGCGCGAGCCGCTCGACCACACCCTGCTCTTCGGCCCGCCCGGGCTCGGCAAGACGACGCTCGCCGAGCTGATCGCGCGGGAGATGGGCGTGAACATCCACACCACGTCGGGGCCCGCGCTCGAGAAGCCGGGCGACCTCGTGGGGACGCTCACCAACCTCCGCGCGGGCGACATCCTCTTCATCGACGAGATCCACCGGCTGCGGCCGGTGATCGACGAGTTCCTGTACCCGGCGATGGAGGACTGGAAGATCGACATCCGGCTCTCCGAGGGGCCGAAGGCGCAGACGATCACGATGCCGATCGAGCGCTTCACGCTCATCGGCGCGACGACGCGGCTGGGGATGCTCACGGCGCCGCTCCGCGCGCGGTTCGGGATCGAGCTGCGGATGAACTACTACCCGGCGGGCGAGATCGAGGAGATCGTGCACCGCACCGCGGCGGTGCTCGGCGCGGGGATCGACGCCGAGGGCGCGGCGGAACTCGCGCGGCGCGCGCGCGGCACCCCGCGCGTGGCGAACCGGCTGCTGCGCCGCGTGCGCGACTTCGCGCAGGTGAAGGCCCAGGGGCACATCTCGCGGGCGGTCGCGCGCGAGGCGCTCGCGATGCTCGACGTCGACGAGTTCGGGCTCGACGAGATGGACGCGCGCGTGCTGCGCGCGATCATCGAGAAGTTCGAGGGCGGCCCGGTGGGCGTGGGCACGATCGCCGCCGCGGTGGGCGAGGACGCCGACACGCTCGAGGAGGTGTACGAGCCGTTCCTCGTGCAGAACGGGTTCCTGCAGCGCACGCCGCGCGGGCGCGTGGCGACGGCGCAGGCGTACCGCCACCTGGGGTACGAGCCGCCGGCGGGGCGGAATGGGGTGCAGGCGGACCTGTTCTGATGGGACGGCCGGCAGCGGGCCGCGGGCGGCCGGCGACGGTGCCGCTGGGGGCGAGGTGAGCGAGCGGCTCGGGCTGCGGACGGCCGACTACGACTTCACGCTCCCCGAGGACCGGATCGCGCAGGTGCCCGCGGCGCGGCGGGACGAGTCGCGGCTCATGGTGGTGCACCGCGCGGACGGGCGGATCGAGCATCGCCGCTTCCGCGACCTGCCGGCGTACCTGCGGGCGGGCGACGCGCTCGTGGTGAACACCACGCGCGTCTTCAAGGCCCGGCTCCTCGGGCACCGCGACTCGGGAGCGCCCGCCGAGGTCTTCCTCCTGCGCGAGGTCGGTGACGACACGTGGGAGGCGATGGTCCAGCCGGGGAATAAGCTCAAGCCCGGGCGGCGGGTGCACGTGGCGCCCGGGTTCGATGCGGAGGTCCTCGAGCCGACGGCGCGCGGCACGCGGCTCGTGCGGCTCCACGTGCGGCCCGAAGGCGATTCCACGGACGTGCCACCGCCGTCGGAGAGCGCCGGGGCCGCCGAGGCGGCCCGCCGCGCGGCGATCCACGCCGCGATCGCCGCGCACGGGCACATCCCGCTCCCGCCGTACATCGCGCGCGCCGACGCTCCGAGCGACGCGGAGCGATACCAGACGGTCTTCGCGCGCGAGGAGGGCTCGGTGGCGGCACCGACCGCGGGGCTCCACTTCACCCCCGAACTGCTCGCGGCACTCGAGGCGCAGGGGGTGCGGCGCGCCGAGGTGCTCCTGCACGTGGGCGCGGGGACCTTCAAGCCGGTCGAGGTGGAGGACCCCGCGCAGCACGTGATGCACGAGGAGTGGTACGACGTGCCCGAGCGGACGGCGCGCCTGCTCGAGGTGACGCGCGCCGCCGGCGGCCGCGTGGTCGCGGTGGGCACGACGAGCCTGCGGACGCTCGAGAGCGTCTACGACGCGGCGCCGGATGGCCCGGGGACCGCGGGCGGCGCGGGGCCCGAGGGGAGCGCCCGGCGGGAGGGCGCATCCGCCGGGGCCGGCCGCTACCGCGCCGGCAGCGGCGAGACGGCGATCTTCATCCGCCCGCCGCACCACCCGCGCGCGATCGATGCCCTCATCACGAACTTCCACCTCCCGCGCTCCACGCTGCTGATGCTCGTCGCCGCGGTGGCGGGCTACGACCTCACCATGCGCGCCTACGACGCCGCCGTGCGCGAAGGCTACCGCTTCTATTCGTACGGCGACGCGATGCTGATCCTGTGATGGGCGCCGACTTCCGCTTCACCATCGACGCCACCGAGGGGCGCGCGCGCGCCGGCGCCTTCACGACGCCGCGCGGCGTGGTCGAGACGCCCGCCTTCATGCCGGTGGGCACGCTCGCCACGGTGAAGGCCCTCGACCCGGCGGAGCTGCGCGCCATGGGCGCGCAGATGATCCTCGCGAACGCCTACCACCTGCACCTGCGCCCCGGCGACGAGCTGGTGCGCGACCTGGGCGGCGTGCAGCGCTTCAGCGGCTGGGACGGCCCGATGCTCACCGACTCGGGGGGCTTCCAGGTCTTCTCGCTCGCGCAGCTCAACACGGTCTCCGAGGACGGCGTGGAGTTCCGCAGCCACATCGACGGCGCCCTCAAGCGGTTCACGCCCGAGAGCGTGATGGCGATCGAGACGAACCTCGGCGCCGACGTGATCATGCAGTTCGACCACGTGATCCCGGGGCAGAGCGAGCACGCCAGGAGCCAGGATGCGAGCGAGCGGAGCATCCGCTGGCTCGCGCGCTGCCGCGCCGAGTTCGAGCGGCTGCACGCCGTGGCCGGTGCGCCGCGGCAGGCGCTCTTCCCGATCGTGCAGGGCGGCATCCACGCCGACCTCCGGCGCGCCGCGGCGGCGGCGATCGGCGAGCTGGGCGAGCGGGCCGGCGGCGGCGACGCGGGGTCGGCCGTCGCGCGCGCCGCGCCCTGGCACGGCTGGACGATCGGTGGCCTCTCGGTGGGCGAGGCCACGCCCGACATGTACGCGATGCTCGAGGTCTGCGACGCGGCGATCCCGCGCGAGCGGCCGCGCTACCTCATGGGCGTCGGCTACCCCGAGGACCTGCTCGAAGGGGTCGCGCGCGGGGTGGACCTGTTCGACTGCGTCGCGCCGACGCGCTTCGGGCGCACCGGCGCGATCCTCACGAGCCGCGGCCGCGTGAACATCAAGCGGGCCGAGTTCCGGCGCGACCCGCGTCCGCTGGAGGAGGGGTGCGCCTGCGCCACCTGCCGGCGCTTCTCCCGTGCGTACGTGCGCCACCTGGTCGCCGCGGACGAGGTCCTCGGGCTACGTCTCCTGAGCCTGCACAACGTACATTTCCTCATCGCCCTGATGCGCCGCGCCCGCGAGGCGATCCGCGCCGGGACCTTCACCACCTGGAGCCGCGACTGGCTCGACCGCTTCCACGCGGGCTCCCCCACGACCACGGACTGATCCTCGTGCACCCGATCCTCTTCGCCCAGGCCGCGGCCCCAGCCGGCCCCTCGCCGTTCGGCTCGATCTTCATGTTCGGGTCGATCTTCGCGATCTTCTACTTCCTCGTCATCCGCCCGCAGAGCAAGCAGCGCAAGCAGCACGAGACCAAGGTGATGGCGCTCAGGAAGGGCGACCAGATCGTCACCGCGGGCGGCATCGTGGGCGAGGTGACCCACATCGCCGTGGGCGTGAAGGACGGCAATCCCGTGCCCACCCTCGGCGACCACATCACGATCAAGAGCGGCGAGTCGCGCCTCATCGTGACGCGCGGCCGCATCGCGGCCGTCGGCGGCGAAGAGCTCGGACCGGCCTGATGGCGATCCTCCCGATCTCGGTCCTCGGCCAGCCGGTCCTCCGCCAGGAGACCGAGCGGGTGGAGCAGGTCACCGAGGAGCTCCGCCGGCTCGCCGACGACATGATCGAGACGATGCGCGCGGCCGAGGGCGTGGGACTCGCGGCGCCGCAGGTGGGGCGCACCGAGCGCCTCTGCGTCGTCGAGGTCGAGGACCAGCTCTTCACGCTGTTCAACCCCGAGATCGTCGCGCGCGAAGGCAAGGTGAAGTGGGAGGAAGGGTGCCTCTCGATCCCCGACGTGTACGGCTGGGTGGAGCGCTCGCAGTACGTGAAGGTCCGCGCGATGGGCCGCGACGGCGAACCGGTGGAGGTCGAGGGCCGCGACCTGCTCGCGGTCTGCCTCCAGCACGAGATCGACCACCTGCACGGGAAGCTGTTCCTCGACCACCTGAGCTTCCTCAAGCGCCGCGCGGCGCTCGCGACCTGGGAGGAGGAGAAGGGCAAGTACCCGGACGGTGTGCGGGTGCTCGAGGCGCGGAGCGCTGGCGAGGCGGGCCGCGAGCAGGGCCGGGACTAGCGCCCGCCTGCGCATGGCGAACCGGACGCGCCTCCCTCTCCTTCCACTCCCCCCGGCCCCGCCCGCGTTCGCCTCCCCCGCTCCCTCCCCGCTCGTCCCTCGGCGATCCCCCTCGCGCTTCGCTCCTCCATGCGGATCCTGTTCTTCGGCACGCCAGACTTCGCCACCCCGCCGCTGAAGGCGCTCCTCGGCGAAGGCCATGATGTGGTCGCGGTGGTCACGCAGCCCGACCGCCCGCAGGGCCGCTCGCGGTCGACGCTCGTGCCGCCGCCGGTGAAGGTGATCGCCGAGGCCGAGGGGATCCCGGTCCTCCAGCCCGACCGGCCGCGCGGCGCCGAGTTCCTCGCGCGGCTGCGCGCCTTCGAGCCCGACCTCGCCGTGGTCGTCGCCTACGGGCACATCCTCTCGCAGGAGCTGATCGACCTGCCGCGGCTCGGCACGGTGAACATCCACGCGTCGCTCCTCCCGCGCTGGCGTGGCGCGGCGCCGATCCAGGCGGCGATGCTCGCCGGGGACGCGGAGACGGGCGTCTGCATCATGCGGATGGTCCTCGGGCTCGATGCGGGCCCGGTGCTCCTCGCGCTCCGCACGCCGATCCTCGCCGACGAGACCGCGGGCGAGCTCACCGAGCGCCTCGCGGAGCTCGGCGCCGAGGCGATCGTCGAGGCGGTGACGATGCTCGACCTCGGTGCGGCGGCCGAGACGGCGCAGGACGAGGCGCTGGTCACGTACGCACCCAAGATCGAGCGTGCGCAGGCGAGGCTCTCCTTCGCGCAGCCGTGCGAGGCGGTGGCGCGCACGATCCGCGCCTACGACCCCAAGCCGGGCGCGTGGGGGATGCTGCGCGGCGGCGAGGTGCGGCTCTACGGCGCGCGCGCGCTCCCCGACCGGCGCGGCGATCCGGGCGAGGTGCTCGGCATCGGCGAGATGGGGATGATCGTGGCCTGCGGGACCGGGGCGGTCGCCGTGGAGCAGGTGCATCCCGCCGGCAAGCGCCGGCTCGCGGCGCTCGACTGGGCGCAGGGACGCGGGGTGGCCGAGGGCGACCGCTGGGAGGCGTGAGCGCGGCGCGGTGCGGCGCCGCCGGGCGCGCGGCACGAGCGCGGCGGCCTCCCCCGCCCTGCTAGATTTCCGGGAGCATGCCGTCCTCCCTCTCGATGGTCACCGACACCCGCATCGCCGCGGCCGACACGCTCGCCGACCTGCGGGGCGGCGCGCTGCTCGACGCCGCCTTCGACCGGCGCGCCGCGTCGCTCGACGCGCGCGACCGACGCTGGACGCAGGAGCTCGTCTGGGGGATGCTGCGACGCCGCGGGTGGATCGACCACCTGCTCGCGCCGCGCGTGCGCGGCGGCATCGCCCGGCTCGACGGCGACCTGGCCGACCTGCTCCGGCTCGGGGCGTACCAGCTCTTCCACATGGGGAGCGTGCCGCCGTACGCCGCGATCGCGCAGACCGTGGAGCTGGCCAAGCAGCGTCATGGGATGGGCGCGAGCAAGCTCGTGAACGCGGTCCTCCGGCGTCTCGACCGCGAGCGCGACGCGCTCGCGCCGGCGC